>JAGWMJ010000007.1 GCA_028871815.1 Armatimonadota bacterium
GTCTAAGGCGAGCGCCGTCACGGCGATCCGGCGGGCGGCCGAACTGGCGCCGGATGACCCGCTGGCACAGAGGGCGCTGTGCGAAATGCTGGCGAGAACGGGTGAAACCGCGGAGGCCCGCGCGGCCGTGGAGCGGCTGCTGAAGACGTTTCCGGATCAATGGGAGACCTGGTCCAGTGCCGGCCACGACCTCGCGACCTACCTGGACGCGCCCGATTGGGGCTGCGAGCTTTCCGCGCGAGCCACGCAGCTGCAGCCTGCCCTTCCGGTTACCTGGCGGTCGTATGGAGCCACACTTTGCACCGCCGGGCGCTTCGATGAGGGCGACGCAGCGTACGACCGCTGCTGGCAGCTGACCACGCAGCCGCGGCACCCCGGTCGCACGCTGGAGGTGGCGGAGAGATTCCTGCCGGCGCAGCGGGACCTCTTGGAGAAATGGCTGACCCGCGCGCTGACGGATGCCGCGGCGTGGATGCCAATCTGCGCTGGGAGGGCCGAGTATATTCGCGCCCGAGCGCTCGAAGGGCTGGGTCGTTCAGATGCTGCCGCTGCCGCATACAGGCGCGCGCTTGCGTCCGATCAACTGAGCGATGAACACCGGCGGCATGCGCAGGACGCTTTGCGCTGCCTGGGAGACGCAGCGGGTGCGTCAGCACCCAACCAGCGCCGGCCAAAGGCGTGAGCCGATCCGGCGCCGCCGGGACGCGGCATGTATTCGGGGTAAGCAGCGATGCTGCGATCGGCGGGTAACTCGAAAAGCTTGTGATATGGTGGCGCCGATTGAAGTTATTACTGCGGCGGGTTTCGCTGCGGAGACCAAACCACCAACTGCTGCGCAGTCGAACGTGTCGCGCGACGGCAGTCAAACAACCTGGAAGCGAGGCCGGAAACTATGACAGGCCAGGGCATTGGATTCGGACTTATAGTTGTAGGCGCACTTTGCATCGTGCTCAATGCGCTCGGATCAGCCCGCTGGATTGGGTTGGTCATGATCGGTATTGGCGCGATAGTATACGCCCGGCCGACAAGCGTGGACGATCGAACCGCTTCATGCGCTCCTACCCGCCGCATGCAGCCGCCCTTGTTAAGATCAACGCGGCACAATGTGCTGGCTGCGGCTGCAGTCATATCCGCGATCGCCTTCGCCGGCTGTGCGCAGCCGGGTCCGAACGGCGGCGATTCACAAGGCACAGTGCCAATTGTCGCAAATCCAGGTCCGTCGTCACCGGCGCCATCGCCCGCTCCGCCGCCGGCGCCTGCGGCGGCGCCACCTTCCCAGGCCGCCAACGCCCCACAGGCTGGACAGACCGTAATTGGCCCGTTTCCGGACCAGGTGACCAAGCCCGGACCGATCGACACCTCACTAGTGACCGTAGGCGCACCTATCGCGCCGGCTACAGTCGCGTCCGATGAAACGTTTCGCGTCGCCTGCCCGGTCAGCAACGCCAATCCGGCCGACGCCAAGGCCACCGTGGTGCTGACCCTGTCGCTGGATGGCGCGCCGTTGGATACGGAGCAGGAGAGGAATGACAATATCGCTTTCATAGACACGAACACAACGGTACTCCCGGCCGGGATGCTGGATGGGGCGGTCGGGCGCGACGTGACAATCCACAACCGATGGGCCCAGTCCGTCCGACTGGCCGGCAATATCAACGTGGTGCTCACGCAGACCGGGCAGACGGTGACGAGTCCGGTTTTCTACGTGGAGTTAACACCGTAGAATGGTCGGCCGCGCAGTTCCGGGGGAGGAACGGTCTCGCGCGCCCAGATGGGACCGGTGAGATGTTCCTCGCTCACCCGGCTCGTCGGATGGCTTGCCGCCACGGCGCTGCCAGACAGGATGCCGCGCCGGCGGGCGGCGCAACCGTGCAGATCGCGTGCTCGCAGCCGGGACTGGCGTTTGCTCCTCGCTTTGTGGTGGTCCCACAGGGCCGGAGTACCGCCAGCTTTCCGATCTACACTTCCGTCCCCCAACAGGCACAGGTCTGTTGGCTGTCCGCGACGTACCTGCGGGTCACGAGACACGCGTCACTCACCGTCTTACCGTGACCGAGCCTGGGACGGTTGTCATCACGCCCTAGAACCGGCCCCCGCCACACGGCGCCATACTCATGACGGAATGGCGCCGTTGGGGCCGACTGGTGGCCTGAGACGGAGCCGGACGGGCCTGACCGCGGCAGCGTGGGCCAATTCGGCGGCGGCTCCGTTAGAGCGTCCGAGCGTGATTCCCATGCGCGGAGTTGCAGGAGGTGGCGCAGAGACGGTTAGCGAAGGATCCGGAAGCGCGCGGAATCGGAATTCAAGTGAGTGGCCGTTGAGAACGGTACGCGACTGACTGCAGCGCCAATGACCCGAACGTGCCGAGCCTTAAGCGTCACCGCACTGGCCCTCGCGCTTGCCATGCCTTTCTCCGCTAGATGCACGGCGCGTCAAGCTGCGCCGGCGAGCGCGGCCAAAGCGCCGCAAGCGCCCGTGACCACCTGGCGAGTCCTCTGTACCATCTACCCCAACGTCAATGCAACCGTAGTGGGACCCAATGGCCGCCTGCATCGTGTGGTCTCATCGTACTCCGAAGCGTGGATCCAGGCCGTGAAGTCGTACATCGTCGACTTCGAGCAGACAGTAGCCAGGGAATCGCTCGGGCGATGCCGTGTCGGTGTCGCCACCGTCGTTGTAGACCGGACGCTGTCACACTTCAGCGGTGGCCCGGCACGATACTTGCCGGCTGCGAGCGAAGTTGACCCGGAAACCGCAGCTTACAATACACCCCGGCAGTTTGACATGCGGGCCATCGTGTTCAACAGCGGTGACGGTACCAACAATTTGCCGGAAGACATTGGTGGTCTTGGGGGTGGTTCGGTCGGGGGCGGGACGTTGTGGACTCCGCTGTGGGCAACGACGCCCAGTCGCGCCAACATGCTGCGCGTGGTCGGCGTTCTGGTACATGAGTGGATACACTGCCTGGACGGCTATGTATTTGGCCTGAACGCCTACCGGATCGAAGGCGAACATGCCACCGGGCGCGCTATCTGGTATCCGGGCGGCACGTGGTGGCGCGATGCCGGCAGCCAACCGGTTGGTGATTGGTGGGGCCAGCTACTTGGCCGCCGATACACGGATGGCACGCTGTATTGGGGATACAGCGAAGCAGTGTTTGCATCGGGAACAACGCTCCGGCGCGCAAGTCCCCTGCCTGTGCAGCTCCTCGGTCCGTTCAACAACACCGTATGGGATAAGCCACCGAAGCTAGTTTGGGCGCGCGTGCCGGCAACGAGCTTTGCGCTGGAAATCTACAAATCTGGGGCGCCGGATCGGTCCGTCTATTCGCGCGCTGTGCCGGCTGCGCCGTTTACGCGGCCAGACGCCACAAGCGGCGCCGGCCTGGTTTACGAGGACCTCAAGACTCTTGGCGCCATCTCGTACCAACTGCCGGAACACGCCCTGACACCCGGCTCTTACACTTGGCACGTGTACGCGGTGAACGCTGGCCACCGATCCGTCGACGGAGACGAGCTCGGCTTTACCATTGCTCCAAAGCTCGATCCGCCTACCGTGAAGGTTGCCCGGCTCGAGGCGGCGCCGCCCGGCAGCGATCCCGAACCTATCTCCGTGCCGGCGAGTGAGCCGGATCCCGCAATCGCACTCAGAACTCCACAATCGTGCACGGTCGGCGCGGAGGGCGCGGCAATCCGTCTCTGCTCCATAGTCACCACACAAAACCAGATAAAGCGCGCATGGGCCGAGGTAACCGACCCGGGCGGTGGCGTAACCGTTGTGAACCAGCACCGGCACACCCCGGAGCCGGAGGAGACGCTGTGGGTGGGCCCCTATGCCGTTCCGGCAAACCGCTCCAATGAAGACGAGTACTACGGTGTGCAATTCTGGGCAGAGGACCTGACGGGAAAAGTAACAAGTTCCAGCACAACCTCTTTTCGCGTGGCTCCGAAGCCGGCTGACGCCCAGGGGGCGGGCCTTTCTGCAACCTACTTCAACAGCAGGAATGGCACAGACCCTGTCCTGCAGCGCGTGGACGGACCACTCGATTTCTTCTGGTCCGGCAGTCCGGCGCCCGGCCTGGGTTCGGAGAACTACAGTGTTCTGTGGCAGGGATATCTGATGCCGCCGTACACCGGGCACTATGTTTTCTCGGTACACGTCGATGACTGCGTCCGGCTATTCGTTGGCGGCATGCTCATTCTCAACCATTGGATTGCCCAGCCGCCGTACGACTTCCAAACGTCGGCGGATCTGGTTGGCGGCAAACTGACGCCGATCCGGATTGAGTACTTTAACGCTCAAGGCGTGGGCGCCTTCACCCTCCGGTGGAGCAGCGACAACGTTCCGGAAGCGATCGTTCCCGCAGCCAACCTGTATGAAACCCGCAGTGGCTCGCAGCTCGAAGTTCAACCATCGCCACTCGCGCTGGAGCCCCGGCAGCCGGACGGCGTGCTGCCCGCGCACGGCGGTCGTCTTCTGCTGGGCGCCGTAATCAATCCTCGGAAGGACCTCGATCACGCGTGGGCACAGGTTACAGACTGGCGCGGAAAGCAGTCGCGCGTCAGTCTGGTCGATCGACAGTGGCTGGGCTATCCGGACGACGGTGCGAACCTTGCGCTAACCGGAGAATACCAGGTACCTGCAGCGGATAGCGCTCGATCCAAACGCGAACTGCAGATTGTGTACGTTGCACGTGACACGCAGGGCCGACGCGTTCAGTCGGAGCCGCAGCGCTACCTGATTCCCTATCCGCCTCCCGGAGCCGGGCAGGCGCCGCTCCGCGCCCCGGCCTTTCACACGAACGCCCCGCAGCTGCCGCCGTAGGTGGAGGCCTCGGACGCCATTGGAATCAGCACAAATATGTGAGACAGGTCCGTTTGGCCGGTCGCATCCGCCCGGCACCGCGACGCCACGCGCAATACCTGTTGTTTGAATTCTGGATTTCCGGGTACACTAATACACTAGTATCGGCAGGACCGGTTTCTGTGCGTACCACGCTTGGAGGCGAGGAAATGCACAAGGCGATATCCGGAAGGAGGGCAAACCGATGGTGCCTGATCTGCAGCAGCTGTTCGATGCCGTACTGGAGGGCAACGCGCCGGCCGCCAAGTCCGGTGTCCAGGACGCCCTGGCAGCGGGTATGAAGCCTCAGTATTTGCTGGATGAGTGCCTGATCCCCGCGATGGACGAGGTTGGGCGAAGGTTTGAGGCAAACGAATACTTCGTGCCGGAACTGTTGATCGCGGCACGGGCCATGAAGGGCGGCCTTGAAATCCTCCGGCCTCTGCTGGCGGAGAGTGGCGGCAAGCGTGCCGGCAAAGTTGTAATCGGCACCGTACGCGGCGATCTCCATGATATCGGCAAGAACCTGGTTGGAGCCATGCTGGAAGGCGGCGGCTTTGAGGTTATCGACCTCGGTGTGGATGTATCGCCGGAGCAGTTCGCCACAGCTGTGCGCGATAACGGCGCCGAACTGGTTGCTATTTCCGCGCTGCTTACCACCACGATGTCGGGCATGAAGTCGGTGATCGAAACGCTCGACAAGCATGGCATGCGCCCAGGCGTGCGCGTCATGGTTGGCGGCGCTCCCGTAACGCAGCGCTTTGCCGATGAGATCGGAGCCGACGCTTTCAGCGACAACGCGAGCGGCGCCGTTCGGGTCGCTCGTGGGCTCCTCGCAGCCTGATGATGTCACGTCGGCTGCAGAGAACCGGCTCACGGGTTGCGCCACCGAAGAGCTTCGGAGACCAGCGCGCTGCCCGGCCGGCACGCTCCATGCCGCGCCAACAGATGCACTTCGGCTCGCAGCCGCTATGGCGGCGCGCGCGGGGGCCGGGCTTTTGCATCACCGGCGTCGTCCCGCTCACCGACCACCCGCCGGATAGTGTCCTGGAGCAGGCGATTGGCGCCGACCCCCCGATTGGGCCACACACGTTCGGCGCTGCAGGTTTCCATCGCGGGCAACGGATGTGAACGCAATGTGGGATGAGTTGATGGCCGCCGTGCCGGTACTGACCGATGGTGCGTGGGGCACGCAGATGCAGGCGCGCGGTCTGCCAATCGGCGCGTCTCCCGAAGCCTGGAACGTGTCAAAGCCGGATGCCGTTTTCGCCGTTGCGCAGGCGTATGTGGATGCCGGCAGCCGCGTCATACTCACGAACACGTTCGGCGCGAACTCGATCGCGCTCCGCCGTCATGGCCTGCAGGATCGTGCTGCTGAGATCGCGTTTACCGGGGCCGCGCTCTCGCGTCAGGCGGCGAACGGTAGGGCTCATGTGTTCGCATCGATCGGCCCAACCGGGCTGGTGCTGGCGATGGAAGAAGAGCCTCCCGAAGTCATCAAGGCCTCGTTCGTCCAGCAGGCTCGCAACCTGGCGGACGGCGGCGCAGATGCGCTGGTGATTGAAACGATGAGCGAACTGGCAGAGGCGCGCCTCGCCGTTGCAGCCGCCAACGAAACGGGCCTTCCTGTTGTGGTGAGCATGACGTACGGCGCAGGCCGGGCCGGAGATCGAACGCCCATGGGCGTTACGCCGGAAGAAGCGGCTGCCGAGCTCGAGGCTGCAGGCGCCGATGCAATCGGCGCAAACTGCGGGGACGGCGCCGAACAACTTATCGCGGTAACCACCCGCTTGCGTGCGGCAACGCGGCTGCCGCTGTGGATCAAACCGAACGCCGGTCTGCCGGTTCTGGAGAATGGCAGAGCGGTTTACAGGACTTCTCCGGATGATTTCGCCGCCCATTGCTGCCGCCTGGTGGATGCCGGCGCCGGCTTTATCGGTGGCTGCTGCGGCACCGCACCGGCGTTCATCGCCGCGCTGCATGATGCGCTTGCCGAGCGCGGGACAGCGAGTGACGACACTTAGCCTTTGATCGGAGGTGAGCGATGAATGCGCGTGAACGGTTTAACGCAACGATGCACTACCAACCGCGAGACCGCTCGCCCATCATGGACTTTGGTTTTTGGGATGAGACGACCACGGTTTGGCAGCAGGAGGGCTTGCCGAAAGGCGTTGATCCGGATGATTTCTTCGGCATGGATCCGCAGTGGATTGTCGCGCCGATCAATGTCCACCTCTCTCCGGGCTTTGACCACCGCGTGGTGGAAGACCAGGGCGACACCGAGATTGTTCGCGACAATGAGGGCGTCACCAAGGAGCAAGGCAAATTCCTGGGCTCGATCCCGAGGCACCTGGACCACGTACTCAAGGGGCGCGGCTCATGGAAGCGCGAATTCCTATGGCGGTTGGATGGCTTCGATCCGGCGCGCTATCCCTACAAATGGGAGGCGCTGGCAGCCCGGTACAAGAGTCCGGAACGTGACTATCCGCTGGGCATCAACGCCGGCTCACTATACGGGTGGATCCGGAACTGGATGGGCCTTGAGGCGGTAAGCCTGCTGGTCTACGATGATGCCGTCCTATTCGCGGAAATCGTGGAAGCGATCGCAGATTGCGTTATCACCACGATTACGCCGGCTCTCGAATCCGGCATTCAGTTTGAATACGCCCTGATGTGGGAGGACATGTGCTACCGCGCGGGCCCGCTGCTGTCGCCGCGCGTCTTCAAGCAGGTGCTCGTGCCACAGTACGCCCGGATCACCGCGCTGCTCCGGCGGTTTGGGGTGGATGTTGTGATAATTGATTGCGACGGAGATATTCGACAGCTCGTGCCGCTGTGGTTGGATGCCGGCGTCAACACCATGTTTCCCGTGGAGGTCGGCACGTGGGGCGCCGACGTTGTGGCCTACCGCAAGGAGTACGGCAGGGATCTCCTGATGATTGGCGGCGTCAGCAAGCGCCTGCTGGCCGGTCCGCAGGATGGCATCTCACGCGAGGTCGAGCGACTGACCCCGCTGGTGGAAGAGGGAGGCTTTATACCGACACCCGACCACCGTGTGCCGCCCGATGTGCCGTTTGCCAACTATATGTTCTACCTCGCAGAGGCGCGCCGCTGCTGGGGCAGATGCATGCCGAACCTTCGCCCGATGAACCACCCCACCGCCAGCGCTCACCCAGCGGATGCAGTCCGGTATGCGTGGCACCTTGGCCAGTAGTCGCGATCTGCATCCCGCCCGTCACGGCGCCATGAACCTCAAGCTGATATCCTGCGAAGTCTTCTGCCGAGAGGCAGAGCACGTCATCACGCAGTCACCACACCATATCGAGGTCACGTTCCTGCCGATGGGGCTGCATGACATCGGCGCCCGCGGCATGCGTCCGAAGATCCAGGCCGCGGTGGACGCCGTCGACGACCGGCAGTTTGACGCGATCCTTCTCGGATTTGGACTGTGCAGCAACGGACTCGCGGGCATTGTCGCCAACGGCATACCGCTGGTGCTTCCTCGCGCGCATGACTGCATCACCCTCTTTCTGGGCAGTTCCCGACGGTATCTCGACTACTTTCATGCGCATCCCGGCGTCTACTTCAAAACGACAGGCTGGATAGAGCACAGTAGCGATCTTGACTCGACGGCGCAACTCTCTCTGCAGCGCAGCCAGGCTCGCGGGGCGGCGTTGGCTGATCTGATTGCGCGCTATGGCGAAGACAACGGTCGTTACCTTCACCAAACGCTCAGCGCCGGTTCCGAACAGTACGGCCAGATCACCTTCATCGAGATGGGAGTTGAGCCGAACGCGGCCTGCGAGCAGCATTCGCGAGACGAAGCCCGTGCGCGTGGATGGCAGTTTGAGAAGGTCCGTGGCGATATTGGCATGATACAGAGGCTTGTGAGCGGCGACTGGCGCCCGGAGGAGTTTCTGGTGGTTCAGCCGGGATCCACGATCGCCGCGCGGTATGACGAGAGTATCGTGGCTGCCGAACCCGCTCCCGAAAGCCGCCATACAGACGGCGGAGGGCCACCCGAGCCATCCGCAAGTGGCGCACCGAAAGGTTGACACGGCATGAAACACAACAGTCTGACATCACGGGAACGCGTCAATCTGGCGCTTTCGCATCAAGTGCCCGATCGCATTCCGCGCGCCGAGTCGTTCTGGCCCGAGACCATACCGCTCTGGCACTCGCAGGGCCTGGACGTTGGCACCGACCTTGCGACACTCTTTGACTACGATATCCGCGGCGCCGGTTGGGTGCACCACGATGCGCGACCGGGATATGTGCGAATCGTGGATGAAACGCCGGACTGGTCGATCCGTGAGGATGGAAACGGCGCTATCCTGCGATACTGGCGCCACAAGAGCGGCACTCCGGAGCACATCGGCTTTACCGTGACCTCGGCAGATTCGTGGACGGCACTCAAACGGGATCTGCTTGCGATACCGGTTGAGATGCGGGTGGATGCCTACGGCGCGCTGGCCACGATGCACCGGGCACATGCGGAGGGGCGCTGGTTCTGCTGGCAGGGCGTTGAGTGCTTTGAGATTGCCAAGGACATCGTCGGCCATGAAGTGCTATGCATGGCGATGGCGGACGAGCCGGACTGGGTTGTTGATCTTTTTGAGACGCACACACGCCTGGCCACCGAAGCCCTTGACTACCTGGAGCGATGCGGCATACGATTCGATGGCGCCTGGATCTTCGGTGATATCGCCTACAACCATGCGCCGTTCTGCTCGCCCCGTATGTATCGATCGCTGGTAATGCCCTCGCACGCCCGCCTCGCCGGCTGGTTCAAATCACGCGGGCTGCCTGTCATCTACCACACCGATGGCGACCTGAGGCAGCTCATTCCTTCTTTCCTCGAAGCCGGCGTCGATTGTCTGCAGCCGCTGGAAGCCAAAGCAAACGTGGATGTGCGGGCGTTGAAGAAGGAGTACGGGGATCGGGCCGCGTTCATGGGCAACATCGACATCATGGTTTTGATTACCAACGATCGGTCTCAGATTGAGGCGGAGGTTGCCGGCAAGGTACCAGCCGCTATGAAGAACGGAGGATACATCTACCACAGTGACCATTCGATACCTCCCGGCGTCACGTGGGAGACGTATCAATACCTGATGGAGTTGATCGATGCATACGGCGCCTACCACTAGCATCCCAGCAGTGCGGCACTCTGCGAGCGGGACGGCTGGGCGGGCGTGAACAGCCGTGAGCGTGTGCTGGCACACCTGGACGGTCGGCCGGTGGACCACCTGCCTTTTATGGCGATCACCATGCAGTTTGCAGCCAGGCGGCTTGGCGTTTCTTACCGCGACTATGCCACCAACTATCGTCACCTGGTAGCAGGGCAAATCCAGGTGGCCGAAGCGTTTGGACTGGACCACGTCAACACGATGAGCGACCCGGTTTGCGAAGCTGCGGACTGCGGTGCAAAGACCGTGTCGCCGGACGACTCACCGGCATGCATCGATGCCGCGCATCCGCTGCTTGCCGACAAGGGCAGCCTGGCGCGTCTGAACGTTCCGAGCCCCTACGCCGGCCGGATGATGAACCGATTGAGTGCGTTGAGCCTCTATCGCGAGCGCGTCGCCGGCGCCAAGCTCATCGAGGGCTGGATTGAGGGACCATGCGCCGAGGGTGCGGCGCTGCGCGGATTGAGCCAACTCATGCTGGACTTCTACGACGACCCTCCGTTTGTAGCCGACCTGTTCGAATTCGCGGTGCAGATGGAGCTCTCATTCGCCGCCGCGCAGGTGCAAGCCGGCGCGGAGTGCATCGGTATCGGCGATGCTGCGGCATCCCTGATAGGTCCGCAGCGATACGAAGAGTTTGTGTGGCCGTACGAAAAGCGGATGGTGGATGGAGTGCGCAGCCTCGGCGCTCGCGTCCGGCTGCACATCTGCGGCAACACCCGGCCGATCCTGGGCCGGATCGCCGCGCTGGGCTGCGATATTGTCGACATCGACTACCCGGTGCCGATGGAGGAGGCGCGCAGTCAACTTGGACCTGACCAGGTGCTTGCCGGCAACCTGGACCCGGTGCGGCTGGTGCAGAACGGAACGCCGAACGAGGTAGAGGCCGCGGTGGGCAAATGCCATGCGGCTGCCGGCGACCGCTACATCGTTTGCGCCGGCTGTGAGGTTCCGCGGGATACTCCCCCCGAGAACCTCGCCGCGATGCGGCATTACGCCGGCATGCATCAACCGGCCAACCCGAACTGACGAAGCAAGCCAATGCCCCAGATCACGTTAAGCCCAACGGCCACACGCTTGAATGCCGCGCAAGGTCAGCCGCTGCGAGACATCCTGTTTGAACATGGCGTTGAGTTTCCGTGCGGCGGCCAGGGCCGCTGCCGTGGATGCCGCGTTCGCATCCGCAGCGGCAGTGGCACACCGAATGGTGTGGAGCTTGACCGGCTGACGCCACAGGAACTGGCCGACGGGTGGCGCCTGGCATGCCAGTGCCGGGTCGAAACCGATATGGAGGTAGAGCTGCGGCAGTGGGACGCCGCGGTACTGACCGACGATACCGCCTTCCGGTTTACCGCGCAGGAAGGCGCCGGCATCGCAATTGACCTCGGCACCACCACACTGGTGGCGCAGCTGCTCGACCTGGAAACCGGGCGGGTGCTCGCCGTACGTACGGCGTTGAACCAGCAAGCTCGTTACGGCGCCGACATAATGAGCCGAATTCAATTTGCCATGTCGGATGGTGGCCAGCTCCTGCTCGAGTCGGCGATTCGTGGCCAGTTGGGCGGACTGGTACGCCAGCTTTGCCAGGCAGCCGGAGTTGAACTCGGGCGGCTGCGCCGCATCACGCTGGTGGGCAATACGGTGATGCATCACCTGTTTTGCGGCATATCGGTAGAGCCGCTCTCCATGGTTCCTTTCGAGGCGCAGCACGCCGGCCTTCAGACTATCTGCGCAGCCGCCCTGGACTGGTGTCTGGCTGAGTGCGCCGTGGTGCAGTTTCTTCCGTGCCTCGGCGGTTTTGTAGGCAGTGACCTGCTCGCCGGGATACTCGCCACGCAGCTTCATACCAGGCGGGAGCCCTCGGTGCTGATTGACCTCGGCACGAACGGCGAGATCCTGGTGGGAAATCGCGACAGAATCCTGTGCACGTCAACCGCAGCGGGTCCGGCGTTTGAAGGGGCGCGCATCGCCATGGGAATGCGCGCGGCGTCAGGGGCGATCTGGAAGGTCGGTGTGGACGGTGGCGTGATGACCTGTGAAGTCCTTGGCGACGGTGAACCGCGAGGCCTGTGCGGCAGTGGTCTCGTGGACGCGGCGGCAGCCGGCCTGGATATCGGCGTGATCAACCCATCGGGCCGGCTGGATGGCGGGCGTGACATCGCACTGGCCGGCCCGGTGTCACTGACGCAGGCGGATATCCGCCAACTGCAGATGGCCAAAGGTGCAATAGCCGCCGGACTGCGCATCCTGCTGCGAATGTTCGGCGCCGAAACAGCGCAAATCGAGCACGTCTTCCTTGCCGGGGCATTTGGCAACTACGTTGATCGCGCCAGCGCACGGCGGATCGGTCTGCTGAACTTCCCACTGGATGTCATCGAGCCGGTCGGCAACACGGCGCTGTTGGGCGCCAAAGTTGCGCTGTGCAGCGGCAGCGATTCTGATGCGAGCTATCCGGATATCTGCCGCCTGGCGGAGCATGTGCCGCTGCACGCCGCTGTCGACTTTCAAGAGACCTTCGTGGATCAGATGGGCTTCCCGACGCAAAGCTGCCCAGAACCGATCGCGGTTGGAGCTGCCGCGGGCCATTCAGGCTGATTCCGGCCCGGGAGTTCCTTCTTCGGCAGTTGCAGCGGCGCCGGCGCTCTGTGCGCCAACGCCGAGTGACAGGGCGGCCATGCCTGCGAGACCGCCGAGCTGCATGGAATCGACTGCCGAGCTCGGCACTATCACAATGGTCGCGTTCTGTTTCAGACCCTCATACAGCATGTTCATAGCGCGCAGGTGGAAGGCAATGGGGTTCTGGGCGTAGGTCTTGGATGCTTCGCCGAAGTTCTCGGCAACCTGCCGCTCCGAATCGCCGAGTATCACGCGCGCCTGGCGCTCCCTCTCCGCCTGGGCTTGCATCGACATGGCGCTTTCCAGCGCAGGCGGTATCAGCACGTCCTTCACCTCGACGGCAATCACCTGGATGCCCCATGGCTCCGTGCGCGCATCGATGATGGTCTGAAGGTGAGCGCTGATGGTTTCGCGCCCCTCGAGCATCTCGGCCAGCATCGTCTTACCGATCACGTCGCGGAGAGCCGTCTGGCAGGCCCATCGGATAGCGGTCTGGTAGTCGGCGACATCCAGCGCGGCGCGCTTGGGATCCACGACCTTCCAGAAAAGGACCGCATTGACATCCACCGGAACCGTGTCCTTCGTCAGCGTTTTTTCGGCGGTAAAAGACATCGTGATGACGCGGATATCGATCCAGTATGCGATCTGATCCAACACAGGCAGTATGAAGAAGATGCCCGGGCCGCGCAGCGCCTGAAACTTGCCCAGGCGTAATACCACGGCGCGCGCCCACTGGTTGGCAACCTTGACGGAGACACTGATCAGCGCTGCCGCAACCACCGTCAAAGCCACGACAGGCGAGCCCGCTCCCGTGAACCCCAGACTGTTGGCAAGCGGCAGGCCCACGATCAGAATGATAACAAAAAGCGCCGCCGGCAGAGTGTTGCTCTGTTTCATCGGTTTGCCCTCCACCCCTCATAACACAGTTGGCTCAATGCTCCCATAGTATGCATGGATTCTCAAGGGGTATTGCGGCGCCATCGCAAACCGGAAGCGCCCGCACGGTGTAGTCGGCGGACGGCCTCTCGGCAGCGACATCGGCGCAGTATACGGCGAGAGTGCCGGAGGGCTGTGAACCGGGAGTCATGGGTATGCGCTCCGGCCGGCCTCCGGGTACGGCATCGGCATACAACTCCAATCGGATCTCATCCGCGCGCAGTCTGCCGAAATCGACGGTGAGCTCAAAGTGATGCCGGCCGTCGTAAGTACGTTGGTCGAGGTGGCTGAACTTGAGGCTCTGCCAGTCATGCAGCGTGCGCCGCTGCCATGAGGCGATGCCGTGCGCGGCGCGGCATCCGTCGGCCGTACGTTCTTTAAAGGCAGCAGCGGCCGGAATATAGTAGCTCTCGGTATACTCGCGCACGCTGCGACTCGCGGCAAACCTCGGCGTGAGGCTGGCCATACTCGCTCTCATCCGCTGCACCCAGCGGCGTGGTATGCCCGACGCGTCACGATCGTAGAATTCCGGGATCACCTCTCGCTCCAGGAGGCTGTAGAGTTCCTCCGCCTCCAGCGCGTCCCACTCCGCATCGCCTCCATGCTCGGCTCCATCGCCCAACGCCCAGCCCACCGATGGATCATACGCTTCCGCCCACCAGCCGTCGAGTTCCGAAACGTTGATTCCGCCATTTACAAGCGTCTTCATTCCGCTGGTGCCGCAAGCTTCCCAGGGACGGCGTGGCGTATTGATCCAAACGTCTACGCCCTGAACCAACTGCTCCGTCAGCAGCATGTCGTAGTCGGCCAGGAAGGCGGCATGATCGCGCACCCCCGCCTGGCGCAGGAAGCCGACCCAGTCCTGGATCATGGCCTGGCCCTCATAATCCTGCGGATGCGCCTTCCCTGCGATCAACAGCTGAGCGGGACGCTGCGGATCGCAGAGCAAGCGGCGAAGCCGCTCCCTGTCGTGCAGCAGCATATTCGGCCGCTTGTACTCGGCGAACCTCCTCGCAAAGCCAAGCGTCAGCACATCGGCGTTGAAAAGTCTGCGGGCGGCGTCCACTTCGTCCGCCCCGGCGCCCGACGCCGCACGGTCGCGTGCCACGCGTTCACGCACATTGGCGACCAGAGCAGTACTTGCATCCGTTCGGTACCGCCAGAGCCTCTCATCCGACACCTGACCGATGTCGTGCGGCAAGGAGGAAGGATCGCCGCGCCACCGTTCTTTGGTACACGCCTCGGTCCAGAGCGCGTCGGCTTCCGCAGAGTCCCAACTCGCCATGTGCACACCATTCGTGACGTGCCCCACGGGTACCTCCGCCCTCGGCCATCTGGGAAACAGTGGCTGAAAAATCGCTCGGCTCGCCTCACCGTGGAGCCGGCTGACGCCGTTCACGGCGCCACACCCGCGCAGCGCGAGCCACGCCATATTGAAGTACTCCGAGCCATCGCTCCCACCGCTCCGCCCCAGCGCCAGGAGTTGCTCGGCATCGATTCCCAACCACTTGTTCGCGTAGTCACCGAGGTATCGGCACACCATCTCCGGAGCAAACCGATCGAACGCGGCGTCGAGCGCCGTGTGCGTTGTAAACAGGTTACCAGGACGTGCCGCGGTGAATGCCACGTGAAATGGCTGGTTGCTATCCGCCATCAGACCGCGCGTCCGTTCCAGAACCGCAAAGGCGGCATGTCCCTCATTCAGGTGGCACACCTCCGGTGCAATCCCGATTTCGCGCAGCAGTCGCCAGCCGCCGATACCCAGAGCGAGCTCCTGCTGCAGTCGCAACTCGGACCCTCCGCCATAGAGTTGCGATGTTATATCTCGTTGGGCAGGATAGTTCGCCGGATCATTGCTGTCCAGCAGAAAGAGCCGAACGCGGCCGACCTGCACCTCCCACGTCCGAAGGGTCAACGGGCGACCCGGCATTTCCAACTGGATGCGTATCCACTCGCCGTCCTGGTTTCGAACCGGCGTGACGGGCAGCTGCCCGGGTTCCAGGTAGGGCCAGACGGCATCCTGCCCGCCATCTGGACCGATCACCTGGCGGAAGTAGCCTTGCTGGTAGAGGAGCCCGACTGCCACCAGCGGCACTCCAAGGTCACTCGCCGCCTTCAGGTGGTCTCCGGCGACGTTGCCCAGGCCGCCGCAATACAGCGGAAGCGCTTCGCTAAGCATGTACTCCATGCTGAAGTAGGCAGCGGCGGTCAACTCCGCTTCGGGGTGCTGCTGCTGGAACCATACCGGCGTCGCCATCGCCGCCCGGCGCTGCCGCAACAGCCCGTCAACTTCGCTGCGGAAATCCACGTCCTGCCAGAGTTCGTCGCAGCGCCGCGGTGATACCGTCTGCAATACCGCCCATGGATTCCGTGTGAACTCCCAAAGCTCCGGGTCCAGCCGGCACCACACACGGTCGGAAGCGTGATTCCACGACCAACGCATATCAAGCGCCAGGTCGCGCAGCGCCATCCATGCGCTGTTCTCGGTGCTTTCACGCGCTGCCATAGCTGCATGACCTCCAAAACACCACGATGGTTGGCCACCCCAATGTGCCAGAATGGCGTTCCGTTTTTCAATACGCCCGGCGATGCGCAAACGATACATCGCAGGAGAAGCGACCGCAGTGAATCGAGTGCGCTGCGACATCGGTTCGCTGCGCCGTCAATTGGGCATCGATCAGCAGCCGCGCAGGTCGCCCGGCGCCACTTGAATAGGCCGGCGATAGCCGCGCATCACTCCAGAATTCATCCCGCCGGACTGTCAGCTGCGATCATGGGACTTCAAGGCTGGGCAAAAGGGATTGCCGGCCATTTCAACAGCGATCGTCGTCTCTTCCCGATGGCCGGGCAGCACGCGCGTCTCTCCCGGCAGTGTGTACAGGCGCGTGCGGATCGAGTGCAGCAGCTGCTCCAGGTTGCAGCCGGGAAAGTCCGTTCGGCCAATGCTCCCGGCAAAAAGAGCGTCGCCACTCAATACAACGCCATCCAGTGCGAAGCTGAGGTGGCCCGGTGCATGCCCGGGAGTCAGCAGCGCCGTCATTTTCGTGTCGCCAACCTGGATCACCTCGCTATCGATGATAAACCGGTCCGGTGGCGGGCAATCCTCGACCTCCATCTCAAACATCTGGGCGGTGGTGGCCGCCAACTCCAGAAGCTCGACGGCATCGGCATGCAGCGCCACGGCTGCCTGTGTTTCGCGCTTGTAGAATGCGAGACCCGCAACGTGGTCGAAGTGGCTGTGCGTCAGCAGAAGCAATTCTATCTCATCACAGTGCGCGCGTATCTGGGGCAGCAGCTCCTCACTATGAAACGATGGGTCCACCAACACGCCATGCCGCGACCGGCGGTCGACGATGAGATAGGTGTTGTTATCCAGCGGATCGAGCCGCCACGAGTGGATTTGGAACGTCATTGCTTTTTCCCCTGCGGCCTTGCCAGCACGTCGACCTCCGGCAGATCACCATCCAGCAGCTCCCGGCATACCGCTGCGTCGTCTCCGATTTGCCCCTTGAGCGCTTCCAGCGAATCAAACTTCTTCGCGGCTCGAATGCAGCGGACAAACCGGATATCCAGACGGGAGCCGTACAAGTCGCCGTCAAAGTCAAGCAGATGGAACTCCAGCGCTCGTCCCGCGCCGGGCACCGACGGCCGAGCTCCCAAACTTGCGGCTGCGGCCACGACTTCGCCGCTCTCCAGTCTCGCAGCGGCTGCATAGATACCGTCTGCCGGGGTTATCTGGCGCGCAGCGGGCAGCAGGTTGGCGGTTGGGTAGCCCAGGGTACGGCCGAGCTGCGCGCCACGAGTCACGGTGCCCGAGAGCACCCAGGCGTGGTTTAGAACGGCCTCGGCATCCCCGATGGCGCCGCGCATCAGCAGATTGCGGATACGTGAACTGCTCGCCGGTTCGTTCATCTCCATCACAGGCTCCAATGCGTGGAGCACAAATCGGCGGGCGTTGGCCGCGGAGCAGAGCAAAGCGGTATCGCCGGCCCGATCTCGCCCAAAGCGGAAGCCCGAACCGACCACCACGCTTCCGGCCCTCAGCCGGTTGACAAGCACGTCGTCGATAAACTGCTGCGGCGGTTGTGCGGCGAACCTGGCATCAAATGGCGCCACCACCAGCCAATCGATACCGCAGTCCGCGATAAGGTCACGCTGCTGATCCGGCGTCGTAATCCGCCGCGGCGCCCGTTCCGGTGCCAACAGTTCAGCGGGATGCCGGTCAAATGTGAATGCCACGGACTGCCGGCCATGGCTGCGGGCATCGGCAATGGCCGCTTTCAGGATGGCGCGATGGCCGATGTGGATGCCATCGAACGTGCCCACGGCAACGGTGCTGGGTGACCAGCCGGCCGGTATCTCCTCCAGCGAACGCAGGACCCTCATACTGCCGGCATAACCGTTTCCGGTAGAAGATGGCCGGCACGACGTCGACAAACCGCGACCAGGCGGCCGGATCCACTCAGTGCGGCAACCGCTTCCTCGTCGGTTCCCGCGTCCGAAGCGGGCACGGCTCGGCCCACCATCAGCCGGCCCTCCGCCTCCTCGTCTACCATCTCAATCGGCATCATGCTTGCCACGGTCGCCAAGGGCAGCAGAGCGGATTCGGCCGCGCCCGGCCGCTCCAAATCCGGCAGCAAGGTCGATGTGGACAGCGTGAACGGGCCGTCTGCGGACCCGACCCATGTGCGGCGAAGCCCACTCATCACAGCCCCGCAACCCATCGCCTGCCCGATATCGTGCGCCAGCGTGCGGATGTAGACGCCGGACGAGCAGGTGACAATCAGCTCGGCCGTTGCATTCTCCCCCGGCGTGAATGCCTCCAGAAGCAGCTCGGATATCTGCACGGATACCGGCGCGCGATCTACTTCGTCGCCGGCCCGGGCAAGCTCATACAACCGTACGCCGTTATGCCGCCTGGCCGAGACCATGGGCGGGATCTGGAGGATGGCGCCACGGAACGCCGGTAGCTGCCGTTCCAGGTCCTCGCGCCGCAGCGCGGCGGCGCTGCACCGGCGTAGAGCCACACCGGTGTTATCCTGCGTGTCCGTCTCGATGCCGAACGTGAACTCAGCACGATACTGTTTACGCCCGCTGGAGACATACCGCGCCAGTCTTGTGGCAGAACCAACGCAGAGTACCAGCACGCCCGTCGCCATCGGGTCCAGCGTGCCCGTGTGACCGATCCGTCGAAGATGCAATGCTCGGCGTAACGTGGCAACCACGTCGTGGCTGGTGATGCCGCCGGGTTTATCCACGACCAGGAAA
The DNA here is from genome assembly GCA_028871815.1 of Armatimonadota bacterium. Taxonomy (NCBI): domain Bacteria; kingdom Bacillati; phylum Armatimonadota; species Armatimonadota bacterium. The sequence continues at coordinate 18,852 of JAGWMJ010000007.1, forward strand.
CCCGCCGGTGAGCTGCTGGGATGGTCTGCCGCGGCTGATGACGCACCACCGCATCGCGGTGCAACAACGACGCCGAGTTCCGGTGCACTCATCCGGTCTGCAGCCCACGTAGTTGGCGATGTGCCTCTTCCACCACCGCGGCGACCGCCGCTTCCAGTGGAGCGTCCAGTGTACATCCGGCTGCAAGGTGGTGACCGCCGCCGCCAAAAGCCTTCGCGACGGCGTTTACATCCGCGCCTTCCCTCGCGCGCAGGCTCACCCGGATCGAGCCTCCCGACAGCTCACGAAACAGTATGCCGATCGTGGCGCCACGCGTTGAGCGCACGACCGTGACAATCCCTTCCGTGTCGGCATCGGAGGCGTTCAGGTCGGTAAAATCGGACCGGCGGACGGCAGCCCAGACAACGGAACCATCCGGCGTGGATTGGATATCCGACAGCGCTCTGCCCAACAGCTTCAGGCTGCCCGGAGTTCGATCCTCAAACACACGCTCGCAAATCGGCGCCGGGTGGGCGCCCAGCGACTGCAGGATCGCAGCCAGTCGAAAGGTGCGCGGCTCGACCGCCGGATACCTGAAACCGCCGGTATCGGTGATAATGCCGGTCATCAGGCATTCAGCGATGGCCCTGCTGCGAAGAAGCCTGCCGCTGGCGCGCTCCAGGGCAACGATCAGGCGCCACGCCACCTCGGCGGTGGAGGCCGATTTCGCATCGACGAGCCGGATATCGCCGAATACACCGTCGGCCACATGGTGATCGATATCAATAGTGGTTTTGGCCGACCGTACGGCCGGCATGACCGGCCCACCGATGCGTTCCAGCTTGCCCGCATCGCAAACGAGCGCGACGTCAAAATGGCGCTGGAGCGTGCGCGATTGCACCGTTGATGCCCCAGGCATCCAGCTATAGATATCGGGCACTCCGTCCGATGAGAGGGGCAGTGCGATGATGCCAAGGCCGGTGAGCGCATGCGCGAGGCCGAGTATGGAGCCGATGGCGTCACCATCGGGGTTGGTATGGGTTGCAAGCACCACCGATCGCGATGCCAGAATGGCCGCCACCGCACGCTGAAGGGCGGACGCCATCAGACGGCGCCCTCACCGGGGGCAGATTCGTCCTCAAGCGGCGGCAGCTCGGCAGCAACCTGTTCCAGAATCCGGCGCATCCGCTCCGCATGCTCCATGCCTGCATCGAGCTGAAACCGGATTTCCGGCGCGACCCGGAGGTGGCTGTGACGCGTGAAGGCTCCGGCCAGCCGTCCGGCTACGGCGTTAAGCGCATGAAGCGCCGCCGCCCTTGCGGCATCATCGCCCATCACGGTAACGGCAACTCTGGCGTGACGCAGGTCTCGGGAGATTTCCGCGCCCGTGATGGTGACAAACACGAGACGAGGATCCCGTAGATCCCGATGAATCATTTCGCTGAGGTCGCGAATGAGCGCGTTTTGAATCCGTTCCTGACGCAGTGTCACCGCGGTTTACAGCCTTTCCGTGCAGCCCGCTCTTTCGCCGGGGGTGGTGCGCATATCAGTCGATCTCACGATCCACACGGACCACCGCGAGCTCCGGCACGGCGTCAAAACACTCCACGATCTTTTGAAGGGTCGACTCGACGACGCGACCACTGTTGCTGACGCACGCTACGGCAATTTCCGCCTGCTGCCACGCGTCGTTGTGAGCGACCTCGCTCACCGAAACGTTGAACCGCTGCCGGAGGCGCCGGATCAGGCCGCTAATAACGCTGCGCTTATCCTTGAGCGAGTGCGCCATCGGAATACGGCACTCCACAGTCAGCAGGCCTACGACCGCGCGTGGCACCGGTTGCTAGTCGCGTTCCACCACGCGGACCTCGAAGCACTCCACCACATCGCCCTCCTGCACGTCGTTCCAATCGACCACGGTGATTCCACATTCGAAGCCCTGGGCGATATCCCGGACATCCTCCTTGATGTGCCGCAGGCTGTCGATCCTACCGGCATGCACAAGCTCACCGGCCCGCAGAATGCGCGCCTCGGCGCCCCGGACGATTTTGCCTTCCGAGACATAACTTCCGGCGATGTAGACGCCACGAGGCGTATGGAACACCTTGCGTACCAGAGCCTTGCCAAGCTCGAACTCCTGGGTAATCGGCTCCAGCCGGCCCTTCAACAGCCGGTCGAGGTCCTCGACCAGTTCGTAAATGAGCGTGTACGTGCGGATTTCGGTTCGGTTACGCTGCGCCAGCTTGCGTGAGGCGGCGTCCGGCATGCTGTTGAAACCGATGATTATGGCGCCGGTTGCTTCGGCGAGAATCGCGTCCGCTTCGGTAATTCCACCCACACCGCTGTGCTTGACGACGGCGCGGATTACCTCCTCGCCTTCCACCTGCTCCATCTCGTTGAGTTGGGCCAGTACGGCTTCCAGGCTCCCGTGAACATCGGCCTTCACGATCACATTGAGGTCACTGTTACCGGCCTCATCGGCGCGCTTAAAGAGATCGGTCAGCGAGCCGTGCTGCGCCGGGGTAAGCCGCTCTTCGCGCTGTTGGTTGCTCCGGCGTTCCGCGGTAGTTCGCGCCTCCCGCTCGTTCTTCACCACCTCAAGGGTATCACCGGCCTGGGGCGCAGCGTTAAGGCCGATGATCTCCACGGGAGTTGAGGGCGTGGCACGGTCGAGGCGTTCGAACCGTTCATTCGTCATGGCGCGCACTTTGCCCCACGACGAGCCGGCCACGACTGCATCGCTCTGCTTCAATGTACCGCCTTGAACCAAAACTGTAGCTACCGCGCCACGACCCGTTTCTACCCGCGACTCTATAATGGTTCCTGTGGCATCGCCACCATATTCCGCTTTCAGTTCCTGCACTTCCGCAACCAGCAGGATGTACTCCAGCAACTCCGGCACGCCGGCGCCGGTTTTGGCAGAAACAAGAACGGCCGGTGTGGTGCCACCATAATCCTCCACAACCACGTTCCGCTCGGTCAGTTGAGTCTTCACGCGATCGGGGTTGGCATCCGGCAGGTCGGACTTGTTAACGGCAACAATGATCGGTACTCCGGCTGCCTGAGCGTGATTGATGGCTTCGTCCGTCTGGGGCATCAAGCCATCGTCCGCAGCAACCACCAGCACCACGATATCGGTCACCGAAGCGCCACGGGCGCGCATGGCGGTAAACGCCTTATGACCTGGAGTATCGATAAATGTAATCTTGCGCTTCTCGCCGTCGTGTTCCACTTCTACCTGGTAGGCGCCAATGTGCTGCGTGATGCCTCCAAATTCGCCACCCGCAACGTTGGCCTTTCGGATCGTATCGAGCAGCGTGGTCTTGCCGTGGTCCACGTGGCCCATCACGGTAACCACGGGTGGCCGCGTCTGCGCCTCGGCGCCAGCGCCATGCCGTCGAGCCATCTGCCTTGACTTCGGGGGAACCTTGAACTTGATAGCAGCGCCACATTCGGCTGCCAGGCGCTCTGCCGTTGAATCGGTGAGTTTCTGATTGATGCTCACCAGTTCGCCCATGGCGATAAAGCGCGCTTGTGCGTCTGCGGGCGACAGCCCGAGTGCGATTGCGAGTTCGGGTAAAGCAGGATCGTGGCTCACCTCAACGGTCTTTTTCACCACTACGGCTTTGCCGAGCAAGGCGCGAACGGTATTGGCTGTCTCCAGGTCCAGCATGGCTGTGAGCCCCTGCGCCTGCACGCCCAAATCGTGCAGCTGCAGAAGCAGCTCGGCATGCGTCATTTTAAGTTCGCGCGCCAGGTCTGTCAGTCGAGTTCCTGCCATCACCGTCATGCGGTCTCTCCCTCGTCGATCGTACTTGCAGCGGCCCGCAGCAGAGCTTCGAACAACTCCGGCGCCAGCTTCTGCGTTTTCAGCGCCTTTTCGAACCGCCGCTGCTTCTGTGCGAGGCTGATACACCGTGTGTCCGGACATATCCACGCTCCGCGGCCGTTCTGCTTCTTTGTTGCGTCAAACACAATGATACCGTCGGTATGCAGCACCACGCGCAGGAGTCGGGGTTTGGGCTGCGTGGCGCGGCATGCTGCGCACGTGCGTATCGGTGTGTGCCGGGTCTTCATGGGAATGCAGTTGCGCCGAAGTCGGGCTGGTGGCGGGTGGCGCCGGGTTGCAGCGGGCCGTGGCCGAGCCGATTGGCGGTTCTAAACCGAAGCGGGGCTGCTTCGGAGCCGGCCGATGAGGAGGAAACGACGGGCTGATCAGCCCGGCATTGTGGTCTACTTCATCGCCGCACTCCGTGGCAGGCGCCCGCGCGGCTCCGCCTTTCGGCGAGGCTACTCACGCGCGTTCATCCGCAGTTCTCTCCCATCTTTGTCCTATTTCCCTTCACTCTGCAGGCACGATGCCGGCTGCGAGGGGCTCCTCGCCCAACTTGGTCGAGTTCACGTCCAGGCCTTCTTCATCGCTACCGACCGGTTCTGCGCGGGTCGCCGCCATTAAAGCAGCGCGGGCCACCTGCTGCTCGCTCCGAATGTCGATACGCCAGCCCGTCAGCCGCGCCGCGAGCCGAACGTTCTGTCCGGCGCGACCGATTGCCAGCGAAAGCTGACTATCGGGCACCACGACGAATGCGCTGTGCTGGTCTTCATCCACGGTCACCTTAACGGCCTTGGCGGGGGATAGTGCTTCCGCGATGAAGGAGCCGGCATCGGCGCTCCACCGAACGATGTCGACCTTCTCGTCGTACAGCTCGTTTACTACCGCCTGAACGCGCGTGCCACGATGGCCCACACAGGCTCCGACCGGGTCGACCTTGTCATCGTTGCTGCCCACGGCGATCTTGGAGCGCGCGCCGGGCTCACGGGCAACGCTCTTGATCGCCACGATGCCATCTGCGATCTCCGGCACTTCCAATTCAAACAGCCGGCGGATGAGGCTGGGATGCGTACGCGATACGATGCCTTGCGGGCCCTTCTGCGAATCGCGCGCCTCAACTACGTACACCTTGATCCGATCGTTAAAGCGATACGGCTCGCTCTCCACCTGCTCCGGCTGTGGGAGAAGCGCCTCCAGGCGGTCGAAGTTTACAACAATGTTGCGCCCTTCACGGCGCTGCACGGTAACGGTGATGATCTCGCCAACACGGCGCTCGAATTCATCGAAGCTCTTTTTGCGCTCGGTTTCACGGATCTTTTGGACAACCACCTGCTTCACGGTTTGGGCAGCGATGCGACCCATGTTGCCGGGATCCACGCTGAATCGGATCGTGGCCCCCACTTCAATCCCCGGCTGGGTTTTGCGTGCCTCGGCTAGCGTGATCTCCACGGTGTCATCGGTAACTTCCTCGACGACGAGCTTCTCGCAATAGACGTCGAAGGGTGGTTCCGTCCGGCGGGTCTGATCGATATGAACCTTGATTTCGCCGGGTGCTGAACTGTTCTTTTTAAATGCGGTCGCCAGCGCTATCTCAACGGTCTCAATCAGGGTGTCGAGCGGCATCTCCTTCTCTTTAGCGATTTGCTGCAGTGCCTCTATAAATTCGCCGTTCATCATCCGCTGCCCCACCCTCTTTATGTGCGTCGCCAAACGCCGCCGACCACCTAAGATAGAAAAAGAGCGGGCGGCGACCCGCTCTCCACGGCCAACCGTGATAGAACTTGACGAGAGTATAGCACAGCCTCGGACCAAAAGACAATTCGGTGGACCGCCTGGGAAGCGGCGCCTGGCGCGCCACCTGCCGTGCACCACGCACGGCCGGCGTACCGAAACGTCGCGGTGGTGAGCCACGCCGGCACTGCGAAGGTATACTGCGAGTTGGCCGGACTCGGGGCAAACGCGCCCTCACCCTGCGCCTGGCCGAGCGCTGGGCGCTCGTGCCGGGCTCTTGCAAATTTGCAGAACGCAAACCAACAAACGGCAGAATCCGGGCCGATGATCCGGCTTGACGGCGTTGGCCGCAGGTTCGGCAAGCGTGAGGTGTTCCGTTCGGTATCGCTTTCGGCGCTACCCGGCGAGGTGATTGCGTTCACCGGCGCTAACGGTTCCGGCAAAAGCACGCTACTCCGCATTATTGCCGGACTTCTGCCTCCCACAAGCGGCGCATGCCGGTTTACCATTCATGCGGCCGACGTGCCGGCAATTCAGCGGCGGCGCCATTTAGGATACGTTGCGCCGGATTACAGCCTCTACCGTGATCTGACCGGCACGGAAAACATCCGCCTGTTTGCCGATTTGCGTGGCCGCCCACTCAATCGTGACGAGATTCGTGAGCTGCTCCTCCGAACGGGACTGCGTGGACGTGGCCGCGATATGGTGGCGACTTACTCCAGCGGAATGCGCCAGCGCCTGAAGTACGCATGTGCATTGGCGGTAGATCCGGCCGTGTTGCTTTTGGACGAGCCTGGCGCCAATCTCGACACCGCAGGCTCAGAGATGGTGCGGACGATGATCGAAGCACATCGCTCCCGCGTGGGAGGCGGCATCACCCTGCTGGCTACCAACGAGCATTCGGAGGTGGAATGGGCGGATCGAGCCATAGCGCTGACGCAGGCGGTCTGATGCACGGAGCCGCGCGTGAATGGCGACAGCCGACATGGGCGGCTTCGGCATGGGCCGTCTTTCGCAAAGACGTGAGGTCGGAGCTTCGCTCGCGCGTGGCGCTCAGCGCGATGGGGGTTTTCTGCCTCTCAGCCCTGTTCCTCATCGCCCTGGCAACCGCTCCCCTGCAGAGCGTGTACCTTTCGTCGGCTGACGGCAGCGCTGCACGCAGCGCATGGTCGCCCGAGAGCCGATTTGGCCTGATGTGGGTCCTGCTGTGCTTCGCCGCGTTCGTTGGGCTGGGTCACTCCTTTGTATCGGAGGAGGATGCCGGGACCGCTACACCCCTGCGCATGGCCTGCACCGCAGAGGCCGTTTATGCCGGCAAGCTCGCGGTAAACGCGGCGATCATGGCCGGCGCCGCACTGCTCGTAATACCCTCCTACTGTCTTGTATGCGGCCTTGGAGTTGGCGACCCCATACGGTTCACGCTTGCCGCTGGAACGGGATGTGCCGGGCTCGCGGCCTCCGCGACGATTGTCGGCGCACTGGCGGCGCGCGCCCGGGGAGCCACCGGGCTCTTCAGCGCGCTTGGCTTGCCGCTTGCGGTAGTGTTTTTGATGCTGCTGCAGAACTGCGCTGCCGCCATCTATGCCGATCTACCACTGATTCAGGCAGTGAGGGCTATCGGGGGACTGGTAAGCTATGTAGTGCTTCTGGTCGCAGTTTCGGCGCTGGTATTTCGATATGTTTGGGAGGACGCCCTGTGACGAATCGAGAAAGCGACATACAGCGCCACGCTCCAATCCCGGGACTCTGGTGGAAGCTCCTCGTTGGCCTGCTGATGGCCTGGGTCATCTACGGCTCATTCTATGTAGCGCACGGCGCCGTCAACTTTGGATTCGGCGGGAATCCTGCCCGTATCGTTTTCTTTCACGTGCCTGTTGCTGTTCTATCGTACGTGGCCTATGCCGTTGCCGCGGTTTACGGCATTCTCCATCTGGCCGGGCGCAATGCGCAAGCTTCCGACATGAAGGCCGGCGCCTCGATGGAGTTGGGACTCATCTTCTGCATTCTGGCAACCATCACGGGGAGCATCTTCGCCGGAATACAATGGGGACGGTTCTGGAATTGGGATCCGCGTGAAACGTCGATCGTGGTGATGCTGCTCCTGTACGGCGCCTACATCGCCCTGCGGTTAAGCCTGGCGGATCGCCCGGATCAGCGCGGGCGTTTCTGTGCCGTCTACACCCTGGTGGCGCTGGTGCCCGCCACATTCCTCATCTGGATTGTGCCGCGCATTCCAAGCCTTCAGAGCCTGCATCCAACCAACGTTCTGTTCAATCCCGACAATACCAGCGCGAGCTACAAAGAGGTCCTCTATCCATCGTTCGCCGCGTTCATCATGCTGTATGTCTGGCTCCTGCAGCTGCGATGCCGCATTCAAACCGTACTATTGCGGAGGGAGCAATGAATTCCGGAACCGTTCGACTGCTGGTTATGGGGGTACCGCTCATCATCTGGGCGGGTATATTCATCTACGTTATTGTTTTGGATCGGGCCGTTGCGCGCCTTGAGCGCGGGGCGGGAAGTGAGGAAGATGACTGATGGGCAACTCGTTGCATCCCCGAGCACTGGGGCCGCGTCGAATTGGTATTGTGATTGCCGCTCTGTTGATCACCGCGGCGCTTGGTTTGACCTTCTGGGCTTTTGCCAGCGCCATGACGCCGTATGTAGATATTCAGCAGGCCGAACGGCTGGGATCCAGTTGCCAGGTTCGGGGCAAGATTCTGCACAACACCGTAGTTTACGATACGGTCGCAAACGTTCTCCGCTTTCGCCTGCAGGATGAGCATAACCAGCAGATTGAAGTGGTCTACCACGGGGCCAAGCCCGAGTCATTCGATACGGCTCCGGAAACGGCCGTGGAGGGCTATGTAGTTCGCGCGCCGAACGGCACGGTGTCGCTACAATCCGACACGATGACGATCAAATGCCCCAGCAAGTATAGCGATAACAAAAACCCGTACCATCAGAGCAAGCCCGGCGGCTCCACCTGATGCAGCATCTGGGCGCGCTCGGGGTTCACCTGCTAGTTGTAGGCGTTTTTGCGGCGCCGATTGCCGCACTTGCATATCTGGCCACGCTCCGCTGGCCAAATCTTCCGGCTCTCCGTTGGGTGGCGCGTGGGTTTTTTGGCCTTACTGCGGCATGCATTCTGGCAACATTCGGCACGCTCGCCGACCTGATCTACCACCGGCAGTACGAATACATCTACGTATTCTCGCACACCGGAAACGACCTCCACGGCTGGTACCGGCTCGCGGCCACCTGGTCCGGTCAGGAAGGCAGCTTCCTGTTGTGGGGATCCTGGACCAGTATCATCGGGGTTTTCCTGATTGCGCGCGCCGGCAAGTGGGAATCGCGTGTGATGCCCATCTACGTAACCGTAATGGGGTTCCTGTGCGCGATCCTGATCAAGCAGACGCCGTTCGGCATGATCCCCATCCCCTCAAAGGCGCTGCTGGCGGCGCATCCGGGCTGGCACTATCCACCGCTCGATGGTCAGGGCCTGGTGCCTTCGCTGGTCAACTACTGGATGACGATTCATCCACCGACCATTTTCTTCGCCTTTTCCTCGCTGCTCGTGCCATTCTCCTTCGCCATCGCTGCACTGCTGTGGAGCGATTACGACGACTGGGTGCCTCGCGTGATGCCGTTCGCGCTGCTCTCCTGCGCCGTGCTGGGTCTGGGCCTGTTTATGGGCGGCTATTGGGCATATGAAACGCAAGGCTGGCACGGCTTCTGGGCCTGGGACCCGGTAGAAAACGCCTCGTTCTTTCCATGGCTGGCGGTAACCGCCATGGTGCACGGTCTGGTGGCGCAGCGCAATCGCCACCGCATGCGGTTCACTAACCTTCTGCTGGGTATCACCGCCTTCTGGCTGTTCCTCGTCGGAACATTCCTCACGCGATCCGGCGCTCTCGCCGGAAAAGCCGCCGATGGACAGATGCTCTCGGTTCACGCGTTCGATGATATCGGCAAGAGCGCGCTATGGCTGATGGCGGCGATGGTGCTGCTGTACGGTTCGCTTGGTTTTACCCTCTGGTTTGGAAGACTGTACGGCCTTGTTCGGTGGCGCCTTGCCGCTTATACCGGCTCGGCTGCGCTGTTCGTCGGCGGTGTTGGCCTGCGTGCTCTGTTCCACTGGCCGCAGGTATCGCTACTGGCTTTCGCGGCGCCGGGAATCGCGGGAACGCTGGTTCTGTTCGGGCTGCTTGTGAAGCGCTCGGCATCTGCCGACCGCCCGGTACCTGCCGCCGGTGGAAAGCTCGACCCGATCAAGCTCCTCTCGCGCGACGCCGCCAGTGTCATCGCAATCACGATGATGGTTGTGGCGTGCTTCGTCATCACGCTGGCCACCACGCGGCCGCTGTTCCTCAGTTGGATGCACCAACCGCCGGAGGCTTCGAAGCCTGTTTTCTACAACCGGTTCATGCTGCCGATGGCCAGCCTGGCCGCCCTCATTATGGGTTTTGTGCCGTGGCTGGCGTGGAAACAGACCAACTTTGAAAAGTTTGCACGCAAGCTGATGGCGCCGTGGATGATCATGGTGCTGTTTGGTTTCGGGCTCCTGATCTGGGTGCTTGGCGCCGAACGGGCCAGTCTGGCCGCCCTGGCGGCAGACCCCGTAGCCAGTAGAGAGACGCTGCGCGCCTGGTTTAGCCCCCGCGTGGAGACAGCGGCAGTGGTTCTGCTGGGATCACTCGGCTTTTTTGCCGCCCTATCCAACGCGATGTTAGCGTATAAGGCGTTCAGGGCGAAGCCCCTTTCCGCCGGTGGATGGATTGCGCATGTAGGCATCGGTGTTCTGATGCTGGGCATAATCGTGGCCAACAGTTTCGAGCGTACCGACCGCTTTGTATTGGAGCAGGGGCAGGCGCCACAAACCGCGTTTGGCTACCATTTTGAGTTTGTAAGAATGACCGGCAAGCCCATTGAGGGCCGACCCGTCAACCCCGATTACGATGAGAACAACCGGGTGGTGATGCAGGTTACACCGCCGGGATCCATTCCCGGCGGACCGGATACCTTCACGATTGATCCGAAGTGGTTCGTGTACAATCTGGATCGAGCCAACGAACAGAACCTGGACCGGATGCGCTGGCCATCGATCCGTAAGTACCTGTCGCACGACCTTTACGTCGGCTTCGCCAGCGATCCGGAGTTTGAGTGGCCCAGCGATGGCATCAACCCGAACCAGCCCGGCATCACGATGAAGGTGGGCGAACGGCGGCAGTTGGGCGACTATATGGTTGGGTATTACAAGTCGTTCGGTACACCGGGCAAGATCATGGGAGCGCGCGTGATCATCCTCACGCCGGACCACAAGATTGTGCAAACCACGCCGGCAATCCGGATGGACCTCGGATCGATGCTGAACGTGGACGATTCGATTCCCGACATCCCAAGTGCCGACGGAACGCCGTCGGCTATCTACCTGGACCGGCTGGACCCCATCACGAAAACCGCCTCGCTGCGCCTCAGCCTGCCGGGTTATGCCGGACGGTGGGTGGTGCCGCTGGAAGTTACCTACAAGCCCTGGATAAGCCTGGTCTGGTTGGGGGTACTGATCACAGTCGGCGGCGCTCTGCTGGCGATGGCCAACCGGGCGCTTGAAGCGCGTCGGTACGCTAGCGGTCTGGCCGTTGCGGGTCCGGAGTCCGCGACGGCGCTGCCGATCGCAACGCGCACAGCTCGGCGCGGCCGCTCAGGTGGGTCTCGCAAGTCACGTAAATAGCTGTCCGCCAGTCGTCTCGATCCATTCCCGCGCAAGTCCGAGATCAGTTAGAGGATCCGTTACATTGAACGTTGAATTGATCGAAGTCTCGATCCCCGGATCAGCGAGATCAGGTTTCAACGCCGTGGGAGTAACAGTATGAACGGCACAAAGCTTCTGGCGCTGGCAGGTACGCTGAGCTGTGCGCTCGCAAGCAGTGCGATTGGCGCCAGCTCCACCCGTTCCAAGCCCGCCGTCCCGCCACTGCAGCTGCATGTAGCCGGTACTCAACTACGGGACAGCAACAACAGAGTGGCGCACCTGCACGGGGTGAATTGCGCTTCCATGGAATGGACCAGCGATGGCCAGGGCCACATCCTCACTACCATCAATACGGCAATCACGGTTTGGCACGCCAATATCATCCGGCTGCCGCTCTCCGAAGACCGCTGGTTTGGCCGGGCGCCTGAACAGAAAAATGGTCCGGCAGCTTACAGGGCGCTTGTGGGCAGTGCCGTACAGGAGTGTGAAAGCCAGGGCTGCTACATCCTGCTGGACCTTCACTGGAACGACGCCGATGAGTGGGGCAAGAACATTGGCCAGCATAAGATGCCCGACCAACACAGCATTCTGTTCTGGAAGAGTCTCGCTCCAATCTACAAAAACAACCCGGCGGTGCTGTTTGATCTGTACAACGAACCGCACGATGTCAGCTGGGACGTATGGCAAAACGGCGGCCAGGTGACGGAGCAGCCGCGTGTGGGCTTCGGTGGAGGCGGTAGCCGCCCTGCTCTGACCTACAAGGCAGCCGGTATGCAGCAGTTGCTGGATACTGTACGGGCGGCCGGCGCCAAAAACGTGGTCGTGGCTGGTGGATTGAACTGGGCGTACGACATGGATGACCTGCAAAACGGCCATGCCCTGGTGGATCGCACTGGATACGGCATCATCTACAGCAACCACGACTACCCCATCAAGGGTGAAACCATGCAGCAGTGGCTGGCGCGCATGGTGGCGGCAACGGCGAAGGCGCCGGTGATCGTGAGTGAATTCGGCGCCGGCGGCCGGCCCGGATCGCTCAACAGCGGCGCTGCATGGCTAACACAGGTGATGCAGATTCTGCATCAGCACGATTGGAACTGGATAGCCTGGGATATGCATCCAAGTGCCGGCCCGACGCTGGTGTCGGATTGGAACTACACGCCCACGCCCGTGTTCGGTGTGATGGTCAAGGACGCACTTGCCGGTAACTATCCGGCAGGCGAGTACTCGCCGACGGCCGGCACGGGCGCCCGAAGCCCGTAGAGCGGTGTGCGTGGAGCCGGTTACGGCGCCTGAAGTGCAGCAGCCTCCACGGCTTCCGGAAACGTCGGAAACGCGTGCATCACGCTGCTGATGGCGGTCACCGGCAGCCCTGCCTTCATGCAGACGCAGATTTCCGCAATCAGGCTGGAGGCATGCGGACCCACGATATGGCCGCCTAGTATCCGGCTGGTGCGCTGCTCTACAATCAACTTGACAAGGCCGCGGGTGTCGCCGTACAGAATGGCGCGGTCGAGGGTGGCAAATGGAAATCTCAGCACCCGGACTTCACCATTCGCGGCGGCTTGCGCCTCGGTGAGACCAACGCTTGCGACTTCAGGATCGACGAAGGTGCATCTGGGCACCACGCTGAGGTCGGGCGCGGCTGGCTTGCCCAACAGCGTCTCAGCCGCCACAGCACCTTCATAGCTGGCCACGTGTGTGAATAGTGCTCCGCCATGCACATCTCCCGGCGCCAGAATGTGCGGCTGGGCTGTTCGCAACTGTTCATCCACCGGCACGAACCCGTGCTCCAGGCCGAGGCCGGCCGCCGCCAGGCAGAGCGCATCTCCATCCACGCGCCGACCTGTGGCAACCAGAACGGCGTCACAGCGCACCTCGTCGACCCCGGATGACGTTTGTATCTCCACGGCGCGCGCTCCATCCGCCGGTCGCACAGCAGACGCACGCGCTCCCGTAATCACGCGCATCCCCTCGTTCGTCAGGTACTGCTCCACCAGCTCCGATATCTCCGCGTCCTCCGCGGAAAGGAGCCGGCCGGCAGCCTCCAGTACCGTTACCTGCGCGCCAAATCGATGAAAAACCTGGCCCAACTCCAGTCCGATTGGCCCACCACCCACGACTGCAATGCGCGACGGAAGCGTTTTGAGCGCGACGGCCTCGCGGTTTGTGATGTAACCCTGCTCCGCTAAGCCCGGTATCGCCGGGACGGCGGGAACGGTGCCGGGCGCCAACAGAATATGCTCGGCAGAAACCACATCGCGGCCGACCCGGACAATGTGCGGCGACTCGAATCTGGCATGCTCGCGATACAACGTCGCGCCCAGCACAGGCAAGCCGCCATCACGGGGTGGCGCCCCACCCGACTCGGCCACCGCGCGGTCCTTGTACCGCATGGCCGCGCCGAAATCGGCCCGTGCTTCGGCCACGTTTACGCCGAATTCGCCGGCGTGCTGCACCAGGCGCCACACCTCGGCCGCGCGCACCATCGCCTTGGTGGGTACACAACCCGCCCAGTAGCACTCACCGCCTAGTTCGCGCTCCTCAGCCACGGCGACACGCCAGCCGGCGCGGGCTACCGTTCGAGCGGTTTTCAAGCCGGCCGATCCACCACCAATTACAAAGAGGTCGTATTTCTCCACTGGGCTAAACGCCGGCCGGTTCGGCGTGGATTCTGCGAGCAACAGCCGGGAGTATCTGGCGGATTCGCCGGTTCCAGTAGGGCCACGTGTGCTCGCCGGGTAGTTCGACCCAGGTATGTGGATAGCCGAGCAGGTTTAAGTGGCCTACAAACCGGCGGTTGCCTTCAATCAGATGATCGTGCTTTCCGCAGTCGATCCAAAGTTCGCGACGATCGGTAGGGAGCCGCGTGGCAGCCTGCTCAGCCAGGTAAAAGGCATCTTCCGCTTTGCGGAAAGCCGCATCGCGCACCGGATCGCCGAACACCGGGTGCTGCTGCGGCGAGGAGGTCACCTCGAGGGCTGCGCTGTGTACAACACCAACAGAGAAGAGCTCGGGATACCTCAGCGCCAATTTGGCCGCGCCGTACCCGCCCATGGAGAGCCCGCCGACGGCCCGGCAGCTCGGGTGCGTGGAGACTGGATGACGCGCTGAAATCGCCGGCAGCAGATCGCCGATCAGGTCATCCTCGTATGGCCCGCTACCACCCACGCCATTCGTATACCAGCCCTTCTCCCCGTTGGGGCAGACGATGGCCATTTTCCACTCGGATGCGCACCGAACGGCATAGGTGTTCTGGAACCATGTGACATGTGTATCACTGAATCCACCCAACAGCAGGTACAGTGGATATCCGGCCGCAGGAGCCTCGGATTCGGGCGGCATCACGATAGAGTAGTCGCGATCGTGCCCAAAAGCCGATGACCGGTAAGTGTGCTGCGTCGCGGGGGCGGGTGGCGCAGCGAACGGGAGCTGGATTCGTGGCATGGACGATTATAGCCCGCCCGAGCGGCGCGGAGGAAATCGGCAGCGACTGTGCCGTGTACCGGAACGGTTAAGCGTGCGAGACGACCCCGTCGCCGCAGCCGTTCGAGCTGCTTTTACGGTGCAGTGATAGAGCGAGCGAGCGATTTTGGCGCAGTTGCGAAAAATAGCGTCGAAATGCTTGACAACTAGTTGTAGGGCTGTTATGCTGTTACTGGTTCCACATCTAGTTCGTGTATCCCCTCAGGCAGCGGCAGGTTCCGCCTCGGCCGCCACCTGGCAAAGCGATACACAACCGCTCGCGTAATCCGATGAAGTGCCCTTACTGCGGCGATTCCAACCGCGACCAGGTCTTGGAAACTCGTTCCGCACTGGACGGCGCCGCGATCAAACGGCGACGTCTGTGCCACGGGTGCGGGCGGCGCTTTACCACTGTGGAAGAGGTTGCCGAGCTGGAGCTGTACGTAGTGAAGTCGGACGGGCGACGGGAGCCGTTTGACCGGAACAAGATCGTGCGCGGAATGAAGCTCGCCGCTACCGGGCGGCCGATCGGCATCGAAGCCCTTGAGGAGATGGCCGAAGATGTACAGCGCGTCCTGACTAACCGGATGGAGCGCGAAGCGGGCTCCCAGGAGATCGGGACGCTGGTGATGGAACGATTGCGCAAGGTGGACCACGTAGCCTACGTGCGTTTCGCATCGGTCTATCTACAATTTGAAGATGCGGCTGAGTTTCGAGACATCGCCGATAAACTGCGAGAGCGCCGCGAGCGCAGCGCCCGGTGCTGAACGCCGATCGGGCCACGGGAAGGAAACGAGAGAATGCAGGACGATACCCGCCATCCATCAACGTTTGATACCGACGAGCAGGCGAATGAAACGCAGCCCGAGGTGAATGGCCATGCGCCGTCAACCGCAGGCCCGCGGCCGGCCGTTACGACGACGGCTGCCGTTCGCAGCCGGACTGCCCCGGGCGTTACGTTCGAGCGGCGGTATACCCGCGCCGGCGAGGATGTGTACAACACCGTGGAGTGGGAGCTGCGCGATGCCGTGATCTCCAACGAGCGCGGCGAGAAGGTGTTTGAGCAGACCGGCTGCGAGATACCAACATCATGGTCGCAGCTCGCAACCAACGTGGTGGTATCGAAGTACTTCCGCGGTCAGCTCGGCACGCCGGAGCGCGAATACAGCGTGCGCCAGTTGCTCTCTCGTGTCGCCGATACCGTTTCGCGCTGGGGGCGCGAGCAGGGCTACTTTGCATCGCCAGAATCGGCATCTGCATTTCGTGACGAGCTCACCCATCTGCTGCTGCATCAGAAGGCGGCATTCAACTCGCCTGTCTGGTTCAACGTCGGCCTGCCGGGTCTACCTCGCCCGCAGTGCAGCGCCTGCTTCATCAACAGCGTGGATGACACGATGGATTCCATTCTGACGCTGGCCAAAACGGAAGGCATGCTGTTCAAGTATGGCAGCGGCACCGGCACCAACTTCTCGCCAATCCGCGGATCCCAAGAGCACCTGGAGGGTGGCGGCACGGCCTCCGGGCCGGTTTCGTTCATGCGCGGATTTGATCAGTTTGCCGGCGCCATCAAGAGCGGCGGCAAAACCCGGCGCGCCGCCAAAATGGTGATATTGAACGTAGATCACCCGGACATCGGTGAGTTTGTCCGCAGCAAGGCTCAGGAGGAGCGCAAGGCGTGGGCGCTCATCGACGCAGGATACAGCGGAGCATTCAACGTGCCCGGCGGCGCCTACGACAGCGTGCAGTTCCAGAATGCCAATCACTCCGTCCGCGTTACCGATGAGTTCATGAAGAGCGTTGGGGACGACGGCAGCTGGCACACCAGGCAGGTGCTCAACGGCACGCCCGGTCCGTCATTCAAATCTCGTGAGCTGATGCGGATGATCGGAGAAGCTGCGTGGATCTGTGGTGATCCCGGTATGCAGTACGACACCACCATCAACCGCTGGCACACCTGCAAAGCCACCGATCGCATCCACGCCTCGAATCCCTGCTCCGAGTACATGTTCCTCAACGACAGCGCCTGCAACCTCGCATCCCTGAACCTGATGCGCTACCGCACGGACGACGGCGAGTTTGACGTTGCGGCGTTTCAGCATGCCTGCCGTGTGGTGATTACGGCGCAGGAGATCATCGTCGAAAACGCCAGCTATCCGACACCAAGAATTGAGGCAAACAGCCACAAGTTCCGACCGCTGGGCCTGGGCTACGCCAATCTTGGCGCGCTGCTGATGGCACGCGGCGTGCCATACGACAGCGACGCCGGCCGAGCGTACGCCGCCGCGATTACCGCGATCATGACCGGAGAGGCGTACTACCAATCGAGCGTCATCGCACGCGACCATGGCGGGCCATTCGCCGGCTTCGCCGCAAACCGCGAGAGCTTCCTGAACGTGATGCGGATGCACCGCGCCGCCGTCGAAGCGATCTCCACCGCGGACGCGCCGGTTGCCCTGTTGAAGGCCGCGCGTGACAGCTGGAACCGGGCGATCGCCTCGGGCGAAGAGTACGGCTACCGGAACGCACAGGCAACCGTGCTGGCGCCAACCGGCACTATCGGCTTCCTCATGGATTGCGATACCACCGGTATCGAACCCGACATTGCAATCGTGAAGTATAAGTCGCTGGTTGGCGGCGGAATGATGAAGATCGTCAATCAGACGGTGCCCGAAGCGCTGACGAACCTGGGCTACTCGCCGGAGGATGCCGGCGTAATTCTGCAATGGATCGACGAGCACGATACGATAGAAGGCGCGCCCGGCCTGAATGCCGACCATCTGCCGGTGTTCGATTGCGCCTTCAAGCCGAGCAGCGGCGAGCGGTCGATCCACTACATGGGCCATTTGCGCATGATGGCGGCCGCTCAGCCGTTCATCAGCGGCGCCATCTCCAAAACCGTCAACATGCCGACGGAAGCTACCGCCGAACAGATCGAATCCACCTACATGGAGGGATGGAAGCTCGGCCTGAAGGCCATCGCAATCTACCGCGATGGCTCAAAGCGGACGCAGCCACTCGCGACGAGTCGGGATGGCGCGGCTCAAGACCCGGCGTCTGCGGTACCGCCCGCGCCGCAGGTCTTCCGCCACAAACTGCCGGATGAGCGCGCCAGCATCACCCACAAGTTCAGCGTCGGCGGCCATGAGGGCTACCTTACGGTTGGTATGTACGATGATGGCACGCCAGGTGAGATTTTCTTGAGGATGAGCAAAGAGGGATCCACGATCTCAGGTCTGATGGATTCGTTCGCCACTGCTATTTCGCTGGCCCTCCAGTATGGCGTCCCACTGGAAACCCTGGTCAACAAGTTCGCCTATTCGCGGTTCGAACCAAGCGGCATCACCAGCAATCCGGACGTAAGGTTCGCGCGCTCGATCATGGACTACATCTTCCGCTGGCTGGGCGCCAAGTATCTCAAGGCTGTGCCGGTGGAAGCGGAGCTCTCGATGACGCCGGACTCGCTCAGCGCGGTCGCCGCCTCGGCTGGCGGTTCGCCGTCGCCGGCCGGTCATCCACATGGAAACCGGACCTATCAGAATCAGGCTGATGCCCCAATCTGCCCCACGTGCGGGAACCTGATGGTGCGGAGTGGCGCCTGCTTCAAATGCGAGGTATGCGGAACGGTATACGGCTGCTCATAAACGCATAAGCGCAGCCATGCGCTGCAAGGATTGAAGAGAGGGTGGTCTCGATGCTGAAGATCGTGGAAGTACACCCGGCGCCGACGCCAAAAGGCGAGTATCTCGTTCTGCGGAATGAGGGCTTGAACACCATCGATTTACGCGAGTGGATGGTGAGTAGTGAAGGCCTCTTCACCGGCGCTGAGAACCGCGAGAATCAGCTCTATGTCTTTCCGCGTGAGACGCTTGTCAAACCGTATGTGAATGTTGTCCTCTTTACCGGTGAGGGGGAGGATGGATGGGCGCCGACAGTAGATAACAAGCGTGCCTGGTGCGCATTCTGGCAGCGTAAGGAGTGCGTGTGGCGCGCGGCCACGCATGTGCACGTTCTGCGTGTTGCGGCAACGCGCCGAGTCCCGCTGCCAACCGACGGTGCGTTGGCGCCCGCGACGGATGGAGCCGGGCAGACACAGGCAGTCGCGCCCTGATAGCTGCGTTCGTTTAGCCGGCCGCTTTACGCCGGGCCCACACCCGGCGCAGCACCGTGGCAATCAGAACACCGGCGCCGGATGCCGAAATCGCCGACACAGCGCTCATCCGATCGACGGCCTGTACCGGCGTGTGCATCAGCAAGCCAAACAGCGCCGTGAAGCCCACCACCGGCAGCAGCAGGGATGAATTGCCGGGCCGCGTCAGGTCGCGGCTCCATCGCGGGGGCTCAGCAGTCGATGCGTCCGGCGCTGTCGCACCCGCTTCTAACCACTCCGCCAACGATGTGGCCGAGCTGGTCTTCGCTGCGGCATCGCGACTGCGGCAGAGGAGAAGCTTGCAGTTGGAATCGGCGCCCGGCACGCGCCACACCACCGCCAACACGTCTATCGGCCAGCCATACCACGAGCCAGCCATCGACACCACCGAGTCCACTTGCTCGCCCTTCAGGGTGAAGGCGTAATCCACGCCCGCAAAGGCCAGGTCCCCGTGGACCACGGTCGCCCGCCCGATGTCGACGGGCGCGCTCTCAGCGCGGGCAGTGGACCTGCACAGGAGCACCGCTTGAGCGCCGCAGCGCCGCCAGTACCACCGCAGCAGGCCGTGGTAACAAGCGGCACTCACACGAAGCTCCGCGACGAGAAGCACTGCGACCGTGGCGGCACAGGCGGCCACAACGATCCCGTAGCCCGGCGGTGACGCAACGGCGAAGCGAGCGAGAAGCGCCGCAGGCAGCGCGGCCATCAGTGCGCTGACGATTCCTGCAGATGCTTGAGCGTCTGAGCAGGCGAATTTCGCCCGCGAAGTATTCGGCGCCGTAGTCGGAGGTCCGCTGTAGTGGTCACCACCGGATTCCGCACCGGCAACCAGGGCCTCCACATCGCTCGCGGGTATCCCGCTGCGCGCCGCCATCGTCCGAATTCGCGCCATTGTGGTTGGATGCGTGGTGAGCAGTGCACTTGCCCGGCTCCATTCGAGCGGGAGACTATTGAATCGATGTATCACCACCAGCGCCGCGATCAGGTCGCGGGCGCCGTCCGCATCAAGCGCAGCCGATCTGTCGGCGCGGTACTCAAGCTGCCGGGCAAATGCCCGCTGCAGCAGAAGGCATGCGACGGTGATCGCTATCAGCGGCGCCAACATCAGGACCGGCAGCGCAGAAAGTGAGCTCCTCACCAGCACGGCTGTGCCAAGTACAACGGCCGCTGCGACCGCCATCGACACCCTGAGCGACCTGCCGTCGCGGAACCGCGTGTGCCCGAGTTCATGCTGGACGACGGCGTCGACCTGTGCACGATCGAGCGCCGTCAGCAGCGGCGCGGTGATAGAAACGACCCCGCGCTCCGATGCTGTGGCGTTTGCCATCCGGGAAATCGTGGACCACAGGAGCACGGCGCGGCGCAACGGAGTACCGGCGGCGGCGGCCAGTTCGCCGATCCTGGCGCCCAGTTCGGTTTCAGCCAGATCGTACACCACCGCCGGGCGCATCCGGTGCAAGCTTATTCCACCAAACAGGCTGGCAAGAGCAGCAGCAGCCAGCCATCGAATGAAGACGGTTGGCGACTCGCCGAAGAGCCCGAGGGTTGCTTGCACGCCGCACAGCAGCGTGGTGAACCATACCCCTGTGCGCAGGAAGGTATACAGAGTGAATCGCAGGCGCGAGCAACTGGGCTGGAACTGCGGCCTTGCCAGAGGATAGACGCACCACGCTCGCCATGTGAAGATCAGCACGAGGGGCACGATCATGCACCATCCGATAGCCCCGATGCCGACGCGATCAACGCCCGATTCTGTGCCGAATTGGATCAGCGGACCTCCGCCGCCGGCCAGCCAGAGCGCCAGCCAGACAAACGAGAATACCGACACCGCGAACGTTTCAGCCAGAAGAGCAGAGAATGCCGCCTCCGGCGTGTTGCGCCGGCGCGCGAGAATCAATGCTGCCATGGGGGCTATTGCTATCAGCAGCAGGATGACCAGATAGGGAGCCAGTACGGTGAGCGCCTGGACTGCGTTGTAACCGTAAGCCACGGTGATCACCGCCGGCAGGGCGCCGGCGGGAATGGTGGCCCAAACCAGCCGGGCATACCCCTCTAGCGGCGGCGCGGCATGATCCGGCGGCAGGCTGAACCGGATGTGCGGCGTGCCCCGGTAGATCACGCTGAGCTGCAGCGAGGTCGCCGACGTGGCATGGAGGGCCGTCAGAAGCGCCCGTGGATGGATAAAGCATCGCCTCACGAGACCGCTTCGATGCGCGCCGTCGACACAGCGACCCTGCAGTACCCAGTATTCGTTTTGCCAGGTAACGATACCGGCCAGTGGAACACCGACCGCAGCGCTCAAGTCTGCCAATACCTGGCGTGGATGCTCCGGTTGTCGCGGTAGGTATAGGGTGCCGGTGATATCGCCGCTCCGGTCCAGGCCAACACGCAGGAAGGCGCCACGGCGAACCTGTGCGCGGCACGGCACGCCAACAGCCAGCCAGACGACCGCCATTGCGGCAGCGCAAGTGGCGAGGCGCTTCAAGCTGCTAATGCGCTCCTTCCGTCATACCGATCAACGCAGCGGACGTTTGATCGCACGCAGTGGCGGCGGCGTCGCCACCCTGGTTCGTGGCCGCGAGCACAGCAAAGTCCTTCTTTGGAGCGATCCAGACTACGGCGAAATTCATCGTGTTACTGCCGGCATGCGTCAACACGGCTCCTGCACCCCAGGGCCGGAAAGCTGTCAACCAACCGCCGCTGTAGTTACCGCCCTCCACCGGCGTCTGAAGGTGCCGGACCGAGGCGGAGCTGATGATTCCGTTTTTACCCTCCGCTCCGCGTAACTCCAGCTGGATGAACTTGGCCCAATCCCCGATGGAGCAGTGAACGAGGCCAGCCGGCGCAATACAAACCGGGTTGTCGGCGTATGGACCGGGCGGCACCGGAATGTGCTTACCGTTCCGGATGATGTGCTGCAGTGGCTCATCCACTCGGCCCGGTGTGCCCATCGCGCCGAAGCCGGCCGTCGTCATGCCCAGCGGCTTGAACAACCACTGACGCATCAACTGCTCGTAAGGTATGTGGGCCCAATACGCAGCGATGCAGCCGGCAACGGCAAAGCTGCGGTTTGAGTAGAGATAGGCGGTACCCGGCACGTTTACCGGCGGCTCCTGCAGCAGCAGGCGGACGTAGGTATCCAGTTGATCCTGGCCCGTGCCGCCCAACCTGTGCAGCTGCATCAGGTTTTTACCCACAAGCGACGTCTCCGCTGAAAAACCAGCCCGATGCGCCATCAATTCGTCGAGTGTCACGCGGCGGTAGGCCGGCTGCATCACCGTCGCCAGTTGCGGAAGCGCCTCGGCAAGGGTTTCGTTCCACCTCAGCTTGCCGCGGTCCACAAGGATGCCGATGAGTGTGGCCGTCATGGCCTTGGTGTCCGAGCCGAGATGGAACTGGTCGTTGATGGTCACGGCCGCGGCGCCGCCATACGCGCGAACGCCTACGGCGCCCTCGGCAATCAGGCCGTGTGACGTGACGATGGCGCCGGCAAGCGCGGGTAGGTCATTCTGACGGCAGATTGGCTCGAGGATGGCGTCGAGATTTTTCACGCCAGGCGCGACTTCCGCTGTCGCTTGCCAACGGCGTGAATGCGCGCACGAACTTATGGCAAGAGCGGTGCAAACCGCTGCAAACAATGCAACACGGTATGGCATAACGCTATAGCAGCCAACAACAGACATCCGCACCGTCGGATCGATGGTGCTGTTGCGCCGCAACAGAATGGGGCGACTGACCGGACTTGAACCGGCGACCTTCGGGGCCACAACCCGACACTCTAACCAGCTGAGCTACAGTCGCCATAACACACGCGCGCCCCCGGCAAGGATCGAACTTGCGGCCATCCGCTTAGAAGGCGGATGCTCTATCCACTGAGCTACGGAGGCCGGCCTGCTGGAGCGGGAGACGGGAATCGGACCCGCGTCACCTGCTTGGAAGGCAGGAGCTTTACCATTAAGCTACTCCCGCGCGCAACGGCTAGTGTATCACGGGTGTGGCTCGCGCGTCAAGCCAGCGAACTGCCTCACAGCGGAACCCGACCAACGGCCGGGACGGTTTGCAGGCTTTCGGGAGGAGTCATCGCAATGCCGAGGTTCTGCCTACAACATGCGGCAGTTTGGCTCTACCGTGGAGATCGCGCAGCGCTTTTGGGCGGTGGTCGGATCGCTCCATGCGGCGGGCATACAGCAGCATGCACGGGCAATGATGACGGCATGACATAGGTCCGCATCCCGTGAATGCAGCGACTCTGCGGTGCGGTGGTGCGAGAAGCGCCATTGTCAAAGCGCTGAAATGCGGCGCGGAACCGGTTACCGGCTGCCGCCAGGAACCGGGGCGCCAAAACCCGCCGCCTTACGCCTTATGGGGTTCCGTTTGCACTTCGCCCGCTGCCCCCGCTGCCCGTTATGAACCTCAACACCGCCGCCGACTTGCCCGACGAAATAGTCGTGGACGCCCTCGACGATAAGGTTGTAGACGGTATACCCGCCGGGCCGGTGCAAAACGTCAATGCGGCTGACGACCAGCTTTGGCCCGGCGCGGGTGACGATGGAAGTGCCGAGCGCCGAAGTGTTTCCGGGCTAAAAGTCACCGACCAACAGGGCCGCCGCCGTCGACGGTGCAGCGTGATGGAGCGCCGCCTGAAGCGCGGAAACAGCCTCGGTAAAGGTCCGCCAGTCGCCGGCAGCCAGAACCTCCGGACTGCGCCATACCAACGCCACGGGTTGACTGCCCTTCGCGCGCAGCGCCTCCACGAGGACGTCCCGAAATAGTTCCCAGCTGACGCCCTCGCCGGCCGGAGAGTTTGTATGCGATCGAAAGTTCGACGTCCATGCTGCAAGCGCCGCCCCGGCGAAGTCGCAGCTCGCGGCCGCGGCGCCGCCGTCGAGCTCCATCCACTGGATGTGCGATGCCTCCGCGCGCTTCCGGAGGCCCGCGTACGCGCCACTGTGATAGTACGCGACGCGCAGAAATGCGGACGGTTTCAGCAGAACCTCCGGCCAGCGCGAGGAGGCCTCAACATCCTGACCGCTGCTAGCGTCCCGGGCTTCGACGGCACACGACTGGGGCTCACCATCATCGACGATGAGAACGGGTTTCCAAAGCATCTCAAGCACAGCGACGGCGTCCGTGGCGACCCGCGGGCTGTGGTTGATGGTCCGGGCCAGGCCATACCACGCGATCTCAACGAATCCGCGGACGGAACTGCCGGCGCGGGCGGCGGTCGCGGCGGCGGCGGCCTGCCACTCTTCCTGGTCGGATAGCCCGGCCGGCAGCCTCGGCATCGGGAGGGCCGAAGTGTCCCAGCCGACGCGTACCGAACTCAAGAATTCGGTGCGGGTGACGACGCCCATCGTGTCGATCCGGAGCCGGAAGGGCGGTACGGGCTTCGGGAGGGCGGCGTGCGGCGCCAGAAGGGTGATTGCCATAGCGTTGAAATTGAGCCGCAGAGCCTGCTACCAGTCGCCGCCCAGAACGGCGGTCGACTGAAAGCGCCGGTCCGATGAAAGGGCTGCCTGCAGCAAAGCGATGGCGTGGATGAAAGCTGCCGGGTTCCTGGCGGCAAGGGTCTCCGGACTCCGCCAGCCGAGTACGAGCGGCATATCGCTGTGGTCCCACACGGTTTCTGTCCATGCGTCCCATACCCCGGTCCAGACCTCCCGGGCAAGACGCTCATCGGTTTCGGCCGCGGCGTATCCAGATGGCCAGGCGCGCATCGAGGCCACCTTGAAGGCAGCTGTCGTCTCAATGGAAGCGCCGTCAAGCTCCAGCCAGCGTGCGGTGCCTCCCATCGCGGTGCGGAGCTCGTCGTACACGACCGTTTCGCAGCAGACCAGGCGCAAATGACTCGGCTCATTCAACCTCTTAAGCAGAGAATCAGCCGGGCAGCCGGTGGAATCCCGCTCGGTCCGGCGCGTCGCTTTAACCGGCATCGGATCGCCTTTGGCCGACTGTGCGGCCACGTCGAACCATGTCTCCGCCAGACCAAGCGACGCGATGGCGTAGGCCGCAGTCCTCGGCGAATTCGTGATCAGGCGCCAACATCCACGCCAACGACACTGTGCGTGGGCAATGTTCTCGACGCCCGCCCACGCGGCGAACCAGAACGCGAATTCGCGCCAGGCGTCCAACTCCGTGTCACTCGCAAGAGCGCCAGTGAGTATTTCACGCGGAATCCCAAATGTCGTTGAAACCGCGATGAAGAATTCGTGGCGGGATATGACGCTGCCGGTCAGCAGTTCGCGGTCGTATGTCCCGGCGGGAGGATTGCTCGGGCAACAAGACTTCTCGCGGTCGGACGAGTAAACGGTCAAGATTCCCTCCTCACAGCAGTTGAAGGCGGCGCCAGCCCTCACGGCACATACGGCGGCAGCCGGTAGAAGGTCGCATAACGAACCTCAACCCCACCGCCGACTTGCCCGCCGAAATAGTCGTGGACGCCATCGACGATAAGGTTGTAGACGGTATACCCGCCAGGGCGGTGGTAATCGTCAATGCGGCTGACAACCCGGAACCGGAACCGCCAGCTGCGGCAATTACGATCCGGACGGAGACTTCCAGCCGCCGTTCATCATCCGAACGCAGACTTACCGGGTTGGCTAATAGAAGATGAGAGGGCTGCGCTTCGACTCCGTAAGCGTCACTCTTTCTTCCATGGCAGCGGGTTGCGAAGCCCCACGCCGCTCTCGAAGAGGACGCGGATCGCATTACAGGGATCGAGCGCGGCCGCCGACGATTGCGGGCGGCAGGCCTATCGCGCGGCACAGGTATACTTCCCGGTTGAGCGCCGCCGATCGTTGCTGCACGTATGATTGAAACCAAGACCTCAGAATCCGATGTGACCGTGCACAGGCGGCGCTCCGCGGGCCACCGGCGCAGCATGGTGCACCAGTTTCTGAAATTCTGCGTCGTCGGCGCCTTCAGCACCGTCATCGATTTTGGCGTTTTCTACCTGCTGGCGCAGTGGGTAGGGCTTTACTGGGTTATTGCCCAGGTCATTAGCTTCAGCCTGGCGGTTACCAACGGCTTTATATGGAACAGCGTCTGGACATTCAACGGGATCGGCAGCGCGCCGCGGCACCGTCAGTACCTGAGGTTCGTGGCGGTCAACGCCGTCGGACTGGCGCTCAACCTGGCCCTGATCAAGGCGGGCGTCGCGGTGCTCACCGGCAGCTGGCATCAAAACGGCAACCCTCCGCGTGTGCCTCTGCTCACTGCCAAGGCGGTAGCCGTCATCGTTGTTTCGGTTTGGAACTTCGCCGGCAGCCGCAAGTGGACATTCCGGTAGAAACGTAGATCGCGCAACAGCTGGTCGGAGAGCTTGCGCCTCATCGGCCGGCTGACAGTAACCGGCAGCGACGGATCCTCCGCCCACAGGCGCCACAGACCGCATTGATCTCATCGGGCAGAGGTACAGGTTGCTGCAGCACCGCCGCGTACCCAGAATGGCGGCAGTGAGGCCCGCGTATTACGCTGGCGGAGCGGTCACCGCGCCTACTTGCCCGTTACGGCTTGATAATCCACGGGCCGCAGGTAGTACTCGTTGATGGCAGTTGAAGAGAGCATTGCCGTTGTTGGCAGGTGGCGTTTCCAGTGCGTGGAGTCGAGCCGCCGTTTCACCAGCGCGACATCCGCCTCCGCGAAGCCCATCTCAACCAGCCGTTCTGCCGTGTATCCGCGGACCAGAAACGTGAGTACCCGGTCCGCTCGCGGGTACGAGATGCCAAAGTCGCCTTCATCCGTTTGGCCGGCAACCAGGTCGGCCGTGGCCGGCTTGTTTACAATCTCCGGCGGTACGCCCACGTGCCGGGCCAGCTGCCAGACCTGCGTTTTGAACAGATCACCGATTGGGTTCACCGGCGGCGAGTCGTCGGCATGCCAGGTGAAGTAGCCAAACAACCGCTCCGTCTTGTTGCCGGTTCCAACAGGAAGTGTGCCCAACCTCTGGCTCTGATCAAAGAGCACAATCATCCGCATGCGCGCCATTACGTTTCCCCGCCGGCGCGCGTCAGCATCCGGGCAGTGCGCCAGATATCCGTCCACTGCGTCCGTGATCTCCAGCGTCATCAAGTTGACACCGGTGGCGGCCGCCACCAGGGCGGCATGTTCCAGGCTTTCTGCCGAGCTCGACCGGTACGGCATTCGGATCGCGGTGACGTTCCGCGGGCCGAGCGCCATCGCCAGCAAGAAGGTGACGAGAGCGGAGTCGACACCGCCGGAGAGGCCAACGACGGCGGTGGTCATGCCCCGCCGCCTCACGATCTCATCGGAGAGAAAGGCGGTGAGCCAGCGGGTTACTAACGGGGCGTTCAATTGCAACGGAGCATCCGAAGTGGGATCGAATGGAACTGCACGGTAGATGGGCAGTTCTGGGCCTATCGGATGCAGGCGTTCCAGGGATGAACCGGCAGTTGTGGCGGAACGGATCATCAGCCCCTAACCGCTTTCAGGCAGGCCGCATCGTGCGGCGGCCGTCAATTCGGCGGTCAGGTCGCCGATGGCCTCGCGCAGATCCGGCAGCAGAGGTGAGGCAGCGCGGGCGATGGCGACGTCATCGAAGTTGATCGACGCACGGATGATGCACTCCTCATCCAGCGGCCCGACAACCACGGTCTTGCCCCACGGATCGATGATCTGCGAACTGCCACCGAACCCTTTGCCGCCTTCGAAGCCAACGAGGCCGCAATGGACTACCCAGATTCCGTGCTCCATGGCGATGCCGGGAAGGATCGTGTTGGTCCAGCGCGAAACGCTTCCGATGCCGTCGCCGGAAAAGTCACGCGCCGGTGAGGCGCTTATGACGTAGAGCGCTTCGGCGCCCTTCAACGCAATGACTGCCGGGGTGACCGAATGCCAAACATCCTCACAAATAAGCACGGCCGCCGGGCCAAATCGCGTTGAAAACGCGTCGAGTTGATGCCCGCGCGCCACAAATCGCTTCTCGTCGAACACACCGTACGTAGGCAGGAAGAACTTGCGGTGAAGATGGTTGACGCGTGCAGATGTTGGGTCGGCAGCGAGAGTCGCTGAGATCGCGCTGTTGTAGTAGATGCCCGCGTCGACTTCATAGAAGCCGATCACCACATCCAGCATTGCATCCGGCCGCACCACGCTGCTCTGGTAGGCACTCTGGAGATCGCGAAAAACCTCTGCGGCCGTCCGCGCCACGTCGCGCACACCGCCCTCCAGAAAGTAACCGGTCAACGCAGTTTCCGGAAGAACCAGCACGTCGGGCGGCGGTGCGTCGCCCTCCAACTGCGTAAACAGTTCGCCGATCCGCGCCAGGTTGGCGACATAGTCGCCCTTTCGCGGCTTGATCTGGGCCGCAGCCACGTTTGCCGTTACAGAAACCATGTAGAGCTTAGTTTACCTTGGCAGCACAGGCATCCTCAGGCCCATCACAGCAGGTGGGCACGCCGGCGCTGGTAGGCGCGCCAACCGGCAGGGTGCTCACGATTCTGCCGCTTCCTGCACGCGCAGAATCTGGTTGGCCTTTACTCCAGCCAGCTTCTGGCGGACGCCACTCGGCCAGATAATGGCGATATCGGCGGTTGTTTCGCGACCCAAACCGCAATGGACGCGTGGATCGGATGCCGACATGTACGAACCGCCGGTGGTGGCATTGCGAAGAAATCGGCCGGATTTGGTTGTAAAGGTTACCAGAGCTCCCTGCCCATCACGGTTGCTGCGCCTGCCCTCCAGGTGAAGCAGCAGCCAGTTTCCCGCGGTGGGCAGATCGTTATGAAGCAGCAGGGGCGCACCCTCGCTGTCTACAATCAGCAAATCGAGACGACCGTCGTTGTCGTAGTCACCAACCGCCAGTCCGCGGCCAACAATCGGCCGCTCTAGACCATCGCCGGATTGGTCCCTGACCTCGCGAAAGGCTGTACCGCCCTCGTTATGGAACAGTTGCGACCTCTGCCGGTAGGTGGTAGATGGATCAATTTCTGCGATATTGTCGGAGATATGGCCGCTGCAGATAACCATATCCAGCCAACCGTCGTTATCGTAATCAAACAGTTTGCAGCCAAACGATACCCAGGGCGCCGTCGCGGCGGCGATGCCGAGCGGCGCCGAACGATCGGTAAACACGCCGTCGCCATCGTTGTGGTACAGGTTCTTGGGTTCATGCTGAAACGTGGTGACGAGAAGGTCCAGCCGACCATCGTTATCGTAATCGCCCCAGTCGATTCCCATACCGGCATGAACCTGACCCAGCGTATCGTAAGCGGTGCCGGAAGCCGCGCCGTCATTCCGAAACGCACCGCCGATGTTCCTCAGCAGGTCGCCTGGCATTTCATCGTTGGCGATTGCAAGGCTCTGACGGCCGGCGCCGCTATAATCTGCCGCCGCAATTCCCAGCGCCTTGCCGCTCACCGCCATCGCCCCCCAAGCGGCCGTGGCATCGGCGAACCGACCGCCGCCACGGTTGATGTAGAGCCTGCCCTTTTCGGGTTGGTAGTACCGCGGACCACACGCCGTCATGGAACCCTGCTGGCGGCATAATTGCGGCATCGTATTCGGACCAAACCTGCAGTAGTTGCCGACGTAGAGGTCCAGGCTGCCGTTACCGGTAACGTCGACAAAGATTGCGCTGGATCCCCATGGCTGCGGTGGAATCCCGGCGGCGCGGCTGACGTCGGCGAAGCGCTTTCCGCCCTCGTTATGGAGCAGTACGCCATCGCGATATCCGGTCAGGTAGATGTCCGGGTAGCCGTCGTTATCGTAATCGCCAACTGCGCAGCCCAGGAACCGGCCGCGGAGCGCGGCGATACCCGTCTCGTGGGAGACGTCGGCAAACCGCCCGCCTCCAAGATTGCGGTAGAGTGCCGGCTCCGGACCAACGAGCAGAATATCGAGCAGCCCATCTCCATCAAAGTCGAGAAACGCACAGCCATTGCCGATGGTCTCGAGAATGGTCAACGGCCGTGGCCCGGTAACCTGCCAGCGATAGTCGATGCCTGCCCTTGCGGTAACGTCGTGGAAAACCGCGTCCGTGGCCGCGGCGCTCCCGGTATTGCGGGCTTTAGTGCGAGCGCACCCGGCCACCGCGGCCGCGCCGGCGGCCAGTATACTGCGGCGGGTGATGCGACGATCGGTATGTGAAGCCTTCACGCTTTACCCACGGGTCGCGCCCGCGGCAGGCGCCGTGATGAATCCATAGTAGCGGCCCATCCAGTATGCAAGGAGCCAACCGGTTGGCGCTTCCTCGCGCAAGCCATTCTTGCCGCCAATCGCCTGAGTGGGGTCGCCGTCCCACATGGTGATCGCGATTTCGCTGCGCGGCAGCACCTGGCTGGTAGCGCCTTCATCCACGCCGCCGCGCCTGTCTTCGGTAAGGTCGTCGCGGCGCCGATTGTCTACCGTCCACTCCACCCAGCTTAGCGGCCAATCCCGGAGTACGGCGGAGGCGCCCGTCAGCGGAACACGGCTGCCGGACCAGCGATTGTAAACAAAATCGTACAGTGGCACGCCTACCGAGACGCATGATTTGTGCCAGGTAACCATGCTTTTACGATAGTTTGCGAGCAGCGCGGGGTTGTGCGTGTTACCGAGTAGTAATGGGTAGACGAGCGACAACAGCTCATCCTCAATATGGGTGGCCTCTGCGGGCGTATCGTAATTGGTAAGCAGTGTGTTCCGGGCGTACCCATAGCGTTCGAGCAGGCTGTTGGCTGCGGTCCGGTACCTGGGCTCGCCGGTCATCATCTTCGCCGCAGCCAGATAGGCAAGCATCTCCACCGAGTTGCCCGGACGCTCTTCGTACCAGTTCGGGTCGTCGTTGAGGTGCGCCGGATCCCAAACGCCCCACCGCGTCGGCTTGCCGTCTACATCCACCAGGTCGTATCCGTGGTCCAGGATGCCGCCAACCAGGCGGTCAACCTCCGCGCGTACTCGACGACGATCCGCAGGAGTGGCGGCCAGCTGATAGAACGAGGCATAGCCAAACATGTGGCCGTCCACCTCATCACTGCTGGTGTCGCGCTTCCACCACCACGCTCCATCGGCGCTCAACATCCAGTGGTTCGGAACGTATTTGGCTCGAGGTTCGCCGATGCGATCGATGGTCACCTGCTCCGTGGTCTCGGTGTGGTTCCGGTCGTTCTCCGGCTGGCGACTGCTCGGCACCATGCTGCGCGCGATGAACCACTTCGTGCCGGTTATCCGCTGCAACTGCTCCAGCGCCAGGAACGCCTCACGGGCGTTACTCCGTGCGGCAGGATTGTGCGTAACCGCGTACCGGAACGATTCTGCCGCGCAGTACATGCCGGTGTGCTGGCCGTCGTTATCGTCGTCCTCAACATGAAATGTGGCAAGATCGCCGGGCTTTGCCAGCGGCGACGGGCCAACGAGGCCGGGCGGGCGGATATGCCGTGCCCGCAGTATCCGTTCGTACAGCCGGGCCTTGTCGTAGAGGGTCATCCACTGCCGGCGGATCACCCCCACGCCCTCGGCTGTGCCGACCCAGATTGAGCCGTCGGATGCAGCCGCTACCGACCGCGCGTCGTCGCTCGGCACCCACCGCAGGCTGTGCCGCACAGCCCACCGGTGTGCGCCGTGGTGGAGCACGCCCAGCGACGAAGCTGCCCACAGCCGACCAGCAACACCGAAACAGATCGACCGTATGCTGCGGTTCGGCATTCCATTCCGGATGCTCCAGCTATCAACGCGCCGGCCGCTGCGGTACACGTCGATTCCGCCGGTTGTTCCCACATAGAGGAGGCCATTGTGGAGCGCAATTGAAAGGATGTTGCTGCTGCCCAGCAGATTGGGATGCGAAAACCGGATGCCCGCACGATCCGGGTGGCGCCAGTTGTGCAGGTAGAGGCCGCTGATGGTTCCCAGCCACAGCTTTCCGTCGGGCTCGGGCTGAATGGCAGTGGCGCCGGTAGGATATCGCTGCGGAAACCTAAGCCAGGTGCGCCCGGTCGACATCCAGATCCCGTCGGGGCCCGCTGCGAAGATTCGCTCGTCGGGGCCGGAGTGCATGGATCCCAGCGCGGAGATCGGCACACCGCTGATGCCGGCCGGCCGCGTGTCACGAAGCGTTACCCTGTAGAGGCCCTTGTACGAGCCGGCGAATACGCCGCCACCCGGTGCGCGTTCCACGGCGAAGCACGCGCCCAGCGCGGCCGCACCTGGAGGGCTCTGCCAGGCGCCATCTGTCAGGTAGAACACGCCCGCACCGGTTGCGACCCAAACGCGATTATGCCGGTCGATCACCACCGATCGCACATCGTTTTGCGCGCTGGTCGGCAGCGGATAGAAGCGTGAGTACTCCTGTCGAAACGGACGATCCGTTATTCGTGGGATGGCTGGAGCCGCCAACGGTGGCTTCGCTACGACGGTGAGCAGGGCGAGTAGCATGGTGCAGCCGCGGAAGGTACGCTTCAGCCGCCGGCTGGAAGATGAGGAGGCACAAACGACGGCACGGCCGCCAGCGTTACCGGAATGTTGATTTTGCCTTCGAGGATCATATCTACAAGCGTGGTCAGGTGGTGTCGCACACTCGGCGGTACATCCTGACGTGTGTACTTCATGGGGCTGAGACCTACGCCGTCTTCCTTCAGTCCGTAGATGTGCGGGCCGGGCCGAAACTTGCCGCGCAGGCCCTCCTCCACCATGTCGTAGACGGCGGTGTCGGTATGTTTGATCATGCTGGTGAGAACGCGCCCCGGCGCGATATCGTCTTGATCCTGATCCACGCCGATGGCGTAGAAACCCGGTCCCCGCTCGCGCGCAGCCTCAATCACGCCGAGGCCGGCCTTGCCCGCCGCCTGGAAGATGATGTCGGCGCCATTGCCGAACTCCTGCATCGCCTGGCTCTTTCCCTTGTTCAAATCGTTCCAGTCGCCGGTGTAGGCCGAGATAACGGCAACGGCCGGGTCCGCGGTTTTGGCCCCGGCTCGGTATCCCGCTTCGAACTTCTCGATGAGGGGTATATCCTCGCCACCGACAAACCCGATTTTTTTGGTTTTGGTGACGGAGGCGGCAAGGTAACCGACCAAGAACGTGCCCTCCTCTTCCCGGAACTTCAATCCAGCGCAGTTGGGAAGATCCGGCGCGTCGGTATCGACAATCGCAAAATCGACATGCGGAAACTGCACGGCCACCGGCTTCAAGGCATCGGCCATTTTATAGCCTATGGCGAATACCAGGTTGACGCCCATGTTGGCGTACTCGGTGAGGTTCACCTGGTAGTCGGCAGGAGATTTTGACTCGATGTAGGCGCCGTGAACATGAAGCTCCTTCATCGCCCGCTGCATTCCTGCCCAGGCGGCGGCGTTGAACGACCGGTCGTCAACCCCGCCGGTATCCAGCACGAGGGCCGCGCTGTAGCCTGCAGCGCGCGTACGGCGCGGAGCGCAGCCGGCTGCCAAAAGCGCGAGGCCCGCCGCTTCCACCAGCACCCGCCTTCTCGTAATGGATTCGGTACGCATCTCGGCGCCGGACCTACTTGCGCGGCTTGTGAATGGCCTCGCCCTTCACATCGAGCGCGGCCTCGCCGATCGCTTCGGAGAGGGTTGGATGGGCGTGGATGTTGGTCATCAGCTCATCGATGGTCGATTCCAGTTTGATCGCCATAACGCCCTCATGAATCAGTTCGGTGGCATAGGGCCCAAAGATATGCACACCCAGCAGTTCTCCATACTTGCGCTCGGAAACCACCTTTACCAGGCCCTCCTGCTCGCCCAGCGCCATGGCGCGGCCGAGCGGTCGAAAGGCGAAGCGGCCAGTCATCACGTCGTACCCCTCGGCGCGCGCCTGCTCCTCGGAAAGGCCAACGGTTGCAACCTCCGGAACGGTGTAGATGGGCGCCGGTACGGCGCGATAATCCATTTTCACCGGATGGCCCATTGCATTCTCTGCTGCGACGATTCCCATATGGGAACCCAGGTGCGCCAGCAGCTGCTTGCCGACAACATCACCGATAGCATAGATGCCGGGCACGTTGGTCTGCAGGTACTCGTCCACCACAATGCCTCGGCGGTCGGTCACCACTCCAAGCTCGGAAAGTCCCAGACCGTCGTGCCAGGCGCGCCGGCCTGCGCCAACCAGCACCGCGTCGGCTTCCAGCGTCACCTCTCCGGTTGGTGTGGTGACGTGAACAATACGGCCGGTCCGCTTGTGCTCCACGCGGCTGACCTGGCTGCCGAGATGAAACTTGATGCCCTGGCGTTCCAGCGACTTTCGCAGCCCCGACGCGATCTCCGCATCCGCCAGGGGCAGGATCTCAGGCGCCATCTCGATGAGGTTGACCTCAGAACCGAGGTTGCGGAAGGTATAGGCAAACTCCAGGCCAACCGCGCCACCGCCGATGACGACGAACCTGGTTGGCGGTTCCGTGGCGCAAACGGCCTCGTCGCTGGTCCAGATGCCGTTGCTGCTCACGCCGCGCGCGTCGGACGGTTTGCGCTCCAGGCCCGGGACGGGCGGCATCACCGGCACCGAGCCGGTCGCAATAATCGTACAGCGCGTCCGGACCGTTTCCGAGCCGCCAGCGGAAAGCGCCGTTACCACCGTGTGCGCGTCCTTCATCTCCGCGGTACCGACGATGCAGCGGACATGGTTACTTTTCAGAAGTGACTGCACGCCGCCGCGCAAAGTGGTCACGATCTTGGCCTTGCGCGCCATCATCGCGGCAAAATCGAAGCCGATCTCGCCAGAAATGGTCACGCCCATTGGGCCGGCCGTTTTCACATGATGGAGACGCTCAACGCTGGCGATCATGGCCTTGGTTGGTATACATCCCCAGTTGAGGCAGGTGCCGCCCCACTCTGCCGCTTCGCGCTCTATGCAAACGGTACGGGCGCCGAGTTGCGCCGCCCGGATCGC
Source organism: Armatimonadota bacterium (assembly GCA_028871815.1). NCBI lineage: Bacteria > Bacillati > Armatimonadota > Armatimonadota bacterium. The sequence continues at coordinate 53,595 of JAGWMJ010000007.1, forward strand.
GCAGACGTATCCGGCCGGGCCGGACCCGATGACGACAATATCGGCATCATAATCGCCGCTGGCAGCCATGAGTTCATGCTCCTGTGGAGTGGTTCCGAGCAGCCGTTCGACCACGGCCTGCTGTTCCGCGTTCATTGAAGTGGAGGCGCCGGTTGGCGGGTCGGCGACGGCGAGGGTCGCGACCGGGCTCAACGTCGGGGTTTTGCCGCCGGTACGGAGCTTGCGCGCCTTACTGCTCAAGCGGGCCTCCAAACCAATGGGATAACGAAAAAAAAGCCCGGCAGCGGTCGTGAGATATCAAGCTGCCGAGCGCGATCGGATTATAGCATAGCGCTCCGGCGTGGGTCAAACCGGGGCGCGGGCTCGCGAATGGCGGAGCGGGTGGTGGCCGTTTGCTCGGCGAAACGCCGCAGCAGTTAGTGGGCGGGGCCGGTGGCAGAACCGTTACGGAGCGTGTTGCTCAAGCGGTATGTGGCGCCCCGGCGCTCACTCCTCGCGCGATTTCGGTATGGTGACAGCGAAGGTGTTCGGTTCGGGACGGCAAATGCTACCGTCAGGTTTGATCTGCTTGGCCAGCGCTGAACTCAGTGAGTCGCGATCGAGCTCACGGTGGTAGCTCGCTCGCGCTTCTTCCACGATTCTGTTGATATGCAAAGGGCCGCCGGCAGCCTCCAGAATCCGGGTGGCGATTTCCACCTGAGACATCCGGCGCGCGCTCGTAACCGGGCCACCGGAGCGCTTCAGCGCCCGTACGGCCGCCAACGCTCCGGCGAGCGCCGCCTCTATAGTTTCAACCATCGCGTCGCGATCGGTCTCTGCAAACATCGGACTTACCCCCTGCCAAAACGCAGGGTACCACGCACCCGTTCAGTACGTCAAGTTACGTACCGTGATTGCAGCCGTTCGGCGCAACGTCGCCTCCAGCGATTCGATCAGCCGCCTGACGGCGAGGAAGAGGCCGGATCGACCGGAATGGTGTCGGGCGCCGAGCCGACCTGCGTTACGTAGTATCCCTGACCAATTCGCTGCAGTACGTACGTAACCCGCACGGTGTGCTCCGTGCCCGCATGATCGCGGTAGACATGTGAGCCCGTGAGCGTCCACACCCCATTCTGATCTCGCTGGTATCCATTGAACGTAAAGCTGACCGTGGTGGTGGAGCGCAGCGCGTCGCGCGTCATATCGAGGTAGTCGCTTGCGGGGAGCGAGTACTGGTACTGGCCGCGCAGATAGACCGCAATCTTGCCGTCGTTCCGCACATACTTCGCCAAATATTGAATGTCGCCGCTTTCCCACGCCTTCTCAATATCCGCAGCCACGCTGCGGATGAATGCCTCCTCGGGCGCTGCCTGCTGCGGTTCCGCCTGCTGTGGCCGGTTCAGGTAGTAGCTGTTCACATCCGGCTGCTGATAACCCTGCCACGAGCCATTTGCGGAGTAATCCGGCACGGGAATGTAACCGTACGGAGGCGGTTCGGCAAGAACATATTGACCGGAAAGGTACGGCGGGAAATCGGCCGAGTAGTAGTACGGCGACAGCACAGTGACGCCCTGCAGGTAGCTGTTGCAGTAGTACGGGTAGTACCCGGCGCCGTTCGAGAAGTAGATATTTCCCCAGCCCGCATAGGTGTGGAATCCAGACCGCCCGCGTACCCCGTTGATATAAAGGTAGGAGCCTGGCCTATCGTTAGCGCTGCGATAGCCGCCTGGGAACGCATTGCCCGGCATGAACGGCAGTGGTCCCACGGCACCGGGAAGGATGGAGTTTGGCGCCAGTGGCGGCGGTGGAAGGCTGCCGGGCATGGTGCCACCGAAAAGACCATCTCCGGGCCGGTTGAGTTTGTAGATTGGCAGCGTGGGGCTGTTCAGATCGGTAAGGTTGTGGACCGGATTGAATGGATCCAACGGAAACGCGCCACCCACCATTCCGCTGCCGTTCCAGAAGCCCTGGTTCCATCCGCCGGAGGGGGCAGAGTATGGCGGCAACAGTGGGCGCGCGCCAAAGGAACCGCCGGCGCGAGGCACAATGCGCTCGCGGATGCCGAGACCGGTGCGCTGTCGATCACGTCCGGGTCCTCGCTGGGCCGACGCGGGCTGTACAGCAACTGCAGCGGAGAGCACGAACCCGACCAGAATCCAGGCTGTTATTCTCTGTGTCATGACGTTCCCCTCACTCTATCCGTTACGTACCTCACGCCAATCCGGTTGCGGGGGCGGCGCACAGCGGCTTACCTTTGAATTATAGGACCCAATCGCGCTCATGTCAACGGCGTTCGCCCACGGCGGCTTGCTGTATAATGGCCTTATGTCCCAGCACGAAGCCAGCTCGCTGCGCGTGGGGGTGCTTGCGCTCCAGGGAGATTATACGCTGCATATCGCAATGCTGCACCGGTTGCCCGGTGTGAGCGCCGCGGAGGTGCGGACTCCCGGAGAGTTGAACCAGGTGGCCGCGCTGGTAATTCCCGGTGGCGAGAGCACGACGCTCGGCATGCTGATGAACCGCATCGGCCTTGACTGCGCGATTACGGAACGGGCACAGCGCGGCATGCCGTTGTATGGAACCTGCGCCGGAATGATCCTGATGGCGCGCGCCATTGAGGGCGCGCCGGAGCAGCCGACGCTGAATCTGCTGGATATCGATGTGGCGCGCAACGCGTTTGGGCGGCAGTTGGAGAGCTTCGAAGCGGAACTGCCCTGGACGAACGCAGCCGGTGAACCGAGCCATGTCCACGGTGTCTTCATCCGCGCGCCGTGGGTGACACGAACCGGCGAGGGGGTGGAGGTAACCTCCACGTACCGGGGCCGAGTTGTGGGGGTGCGTGCCGGCAGGATGCTGGCAACCGCGTTCCACCCGGAGTTGACGAGCGTCATACGGGTGCACGAGGAGTTCGTCGCAATGGCGCGCCACGCTGCGGGCCAAACGGTCTGATGGGACGTAAGCTGCCGGGAGGAGCATTTCGATGAGTTATGACCCGCACAACACCGCTGTGATTGAACTGGGCGCAAGCAAACATGCCCGCCTGCGCCCTGCGCCGCTTGCGCGTGTGGATATCAACGACGGATTCTGGCTGCCCTGGATGCAGCGGAACCGCGAAAAGACGCTGCCGGATCAGTACCGCAGCCTTGTGGAGACCGGCCGGCTCGACAATCTGCGGTTCGCCGCTACGGGCGAGGGCAGGTTCAAGGGCATCTACTTCAACGATTCCGACGTGTTCAAATGGCTGGAGGGAGCTTGTTGGAGCCTCATTTCGCAACGCGACACATCGCTGGAGTGTTTGGTGGCGGAGGCAGCCGATGTGATTGAGGCCGCCCAGCAGCCGGACGGCTACCTGAACAGCTACTACTCCGGAGAGAAGGCCGGTGAGCGCTTCACCAATTTGCGCGACATGCACGAAATCTACTGTGCTGGCCACCTGTTTCAGGCCGCGGTTGCCCACCACAGGGCGACGGGCGAGCCGTCACTGCTTAACGTGGCGCGCAGGTACGCCGATCTGTTGGACAGGGAGTTCGGCCCCAACGGAAGAGTCGGCGCGTGCGGGCACCCTGAGGCGGAGATGGCCCTGGTTGAGCTGGCCCGCGAAACGGGAGAAACTCGCTACCTGGCGTTGGCGGAGCGCTTCATCGAAGCGCGAGGCGCGGAACCCAGGGTCTTCGACAACCGGTCGTATCTGCAGGATCACGTGCGCTTCGCCGAGGCCCAGGATGTAGCCGGACATGCTGTTCGGCAGCTGTACCTGTGCAGTGGCGGAGCCGACGTTGCGCTGGAGAATGGGCGTGAGGAGTATCGCGCGGCGCTGGAGCGCCTGTGGCAAAACTTCACCGAAAGACGCATGTACATCACGGGCGGCGCCGGCGCGCGGTATGAAGGCGAAGCCTTCGGCGCCGACTGGGAGCTGCCCAACGACCGTGCCTATGCGGAGACGTGCGCGGCGATCGCCAGCGTTCAGTGGAACTTCAGGATGCTGCACCTCACCGGAGAGTCGCGATTCGCCGACCTCATGGAGGAGACGCTCTTCAACGCCGTGCTTCCCGGCATATCACTGACAGGCGACACCTACTTCTACGAGAATCCGCTGTCGGACCGTGGAGCGCACCGCCGCCAGCCGTGGTTCGATTGCGCGTGCTGCCCGCCAAACGTGGCCCGAATGATCGCCTCTCTGCCTGGCTACGTGGCCAGCACCGAAGCAGCCGCCGGCGCCGCGCCGTGCGTGCAGATTAACCTCTATACCAATTGTGACATTCGGGTGGAGCTTGCCGATGTCGGCGAAGTCCATTTGCGGATCGAGACCCAGTGGCCCTGGGAGGGCGCCGTCACGGCTACCGTGATTCGCTGCCCGGAGGACGCGAGATTTGGCATCACCCTGCGTGTGCCGCAATGGGCCGATGGCGCAACGATTTCCGGCGCTGCAGGCGAGCAGGAGGTTACCGCCGGAACTTTTGTGCGGACCGTTCATGCCTGGAGCGCCGGCGATCGGCTCGAACTTCAAGTCCCATTTCGACCTGTCCGCGTCCGCAGCCATCCATTCGTCCTCTCCAACCACGGCCGAACCGCCGTCATCTGCGGTCCACTGATCTACTGTGCCGAACAGGTCGACCTGCCGGACCAAGACGTATGGGATGTCGCGATTCCGGCGGACGCCCCACTCTACCGGCAGGGCTTCTCAGGTCTTCCCGGTCAGGCAAACGCGGTGCACACCGAAGGCGTGAAGCTGACGCACGGACCGTCGCTCTATGCGATGCGGCCGCCGGCGCCGGGTCACGAGAGATTTCCACTGACGCTGGTACCCTACTTCATGTGGGCCAATCGCGCGGCAGGCCCGATGCAGGTCTGGCTGCCGGAAACATGAGCGCCTTATTTGCGCCAGAGGTAGAACTCGCCGGCGCACAGCTCGACCGGGAGACCAATGCGTGGCCGGCGTTCACCATCGGCGGCGTGCTGATCAGCCCTCCGGTCGTTCTGGCACCGATGGCCGACGTGACTAACGGGGCGTACCGCCGCCTGGTCAAGCGCATTGCCGCGCCCGGCCTTGTGGTTACTGAGCTGATCAGTACCATGGCGGTTCACTACCGCAGCCGACGCACCATGACCATGTTCGATGTGACGCCGGATCAGCGTCCGCTCTCCGTTCAACTGTTCGGTTCCGACGTCGATATCATGGCGGAGGCGGCGCGCGTGGCTGCCGGCGAGGGCGCAGATATCATCGATATCAACATGGGATGCTGGGTGCCCAAGGTCTGCAAAACTGGCGGTGGCGCGGCGATGATGCAGGATGAGCCGCAGGCGTGCCGGATCGTTGGGGCCGTGGTACGCGCAACTCCTCTGCCGGTAACGGTGAAAATGCGCGCCGGCTGGCACTACGGGCACCTGGCGACGGCCGGGCTGGCTCGGAAACTGGAGCTGGAGGGCGTAGCCGGATTCGCGCTCCACGGACGATTTGCCAGCCAGGGCCACACCGGCTCGGCGGACTGGAATCTGATCGCCGAGATGAAGCAGGAGCTCACGCGACCGCTCATCGGCAACGGTGATATCCGCTCCCCGGAAGACGCCATCCGGATGCTGAGGCAGACCGGGTGTGACGGCGTGATGGTGGGTCGGGCGGCCATCGGTAATCCGTGGCTGGTGCGAGATGTGGTCGCAGCCGTTCAGGGTAACCGAGCGCCACCGCCACCGGGTTGGCCCGAACGCGTGGCCGCGGCGCTGGAGCATTTGACAGACCTCGCCGCTCAAGCCGGCGAGGATGTGGCCGTCCGTCATCTGCGTGGACAGCTTCCCCAGTATGTCAAGGGCATGTCCGGCGCCAGCAAAGTACGGGACGCGATCGTGCGGTCGAACACCATTGCAGAAGTGCGGCATGTTTTTGCCGAGGCGCTGCAAGGGGCCGGATGAGGCAGGGTGTGCGGGAGCTGCGCCGAGAGGCTGGCGGCAAAGGTGACCTGCCCCAGAGAATAGGACATAGGCGACGTATGGGTCACAGGCTTGATCCGGCCTCTAACGACCAACGCATGATCCGCCGAGCGAGAACCAGGCGGTGGCCGCCACGAGCCCGAGAGCGTAAACCTCCAGCCCGCGAGCCGCGCACTAATCCATGGTAAACACGACCTTGCCGCAAAGGCCGTCGCGCATCAGGTCCATGCCGTGGTGCAGCTGGTCGAACTTAAGCCGGTGGGTTATGGCCGGCGCGACGTCCAGTCGCCCCGATGCGAGCAAAGCACGCATGGTTGACCAGGTTTCGTAGAGGCGGCGGCCCACGATGCCATTGACCGTGATGCCCTTGAAGATGATCTCCGCGATATCCATCTCCACGGTGCGGGTGGGGATGCCCATCAGGGAAACGCGTCCGCCGGGCCGGCAAAAGCGCATGGCCTGCTGAATCGCGGGCACGGCGCCAGACATTTCCAGCACCACGTCGGCGCCACAACCGGCGGTTATCTCCGCTACCGTAACGGCCGCATCCTGCTCCGTCACGTCGACCGTATGTGTCGCGCCGAGTTCGCCAGCCAGATTGAGACGGTACTTTCGCGTATCGGTGGCCACAATCTTACTCGCGCCGGCAGCCTTCGCCACAGCAATGGCAAAAAGCCCGATCGGTCCGCACCCAAGCACCACAACGGTCTGACCGATGATCTCGCCGTTGAGGGTGGCGTGCACCGCGTTGCCGAGTGGATCCTGCACGCATGCCAGCCAGGGCGGCACGGAGCGGTCGTTTTTCCAAACGCTGCCTTCGGGCACAACCACCAGTGGCGCGAAGCATCCATCCACATCCACGCCGAGAATCCGCGTGTTGGCGCATACGTGGCGCTGGTTGAGCCGGCACTGCAGGCAGTGGCCGCATGTCCAGTGGCTTTCGCCACTCACATAGTCACCAACGGCCACGCCGGAGACGTCGGAACCAACCTCAACCACCTCACCCGCGAACTCGTGTCCCATTACGCGGGGCGGCTTGACACGTGCCGCTGACCAGGCGTCCCAGGCATAGATGTGGTAGTCGGTCCCGCAGATTGCCGTAGCCATAACCTGAACCTTCACCTGGTTACTCTGCGTAATCGCCGCCTCAGGCACCTCGATCAGCTCGGCGCCAGGCGCCGCGGACGTTTTGACAATGGCTTTCACGATACAAACACTCCCTTTTGGACTGCGGAATTGCTCAACCGCCGCAGGTCGCCGCACATTGTACCGCCCGAGCGGCTCAGCGACCCACCCATCTAATAGGCTCCCGATAACGGCAACGTTGCGAGCCGCACCGGACAGTCGCAGCCGATCCGGCAAGCGCGTGCGGCGCCCACAACGGCCAAATCCGGCGACTTCAGTGAGCCTGCCTCCGACGAAACCTCAGTACCCACGGCCTCCAGATGAACCAGAGCGCTACAAATGCCAGGGCAGGCGGAATCGCCCACGGAAAGCGCCCCAAAGTTTCCGTGTACAGTGCCGCGGCGGCTGTGGGTTGCCCCACCTGGTGCCTCAGCGTGATGTCGCTGCACGTAAGCGTCGAGTGGTTCGGCGCCAGTCTACAGGCGCCGGCCAGCGCTGTGCCGCTGTACCACTGGATATTAATTGCATTGCCATCTTGCGTGTACGCCGTGGTATGGCGTTCTTGCGGACTTTCCAGATCGTCGATTGAAGCGCTCAGCGCCACCTTGCCGGCATGAAACCTGGCGGCGAGGTATCGGTGGCTTAGCGGATCGCGGTAGAGGTACCTGCCCGAGATTGCGTGGCCCCGCGTGTACATCTGGTAGGCAATAAAGTCGGCGCCACCCGCGATGAATACGGTTGCCGGCCAGAACCATCTCGGTGGCAGTCCGGCGCCGGATCGGAGTTCTATCGTACCGGCAGCGCCACCGTGATGCGATCATGGAACTTCTGCGGCGGCTCCGGCGGCGTCCAACCTTCCGGAGGATCGTACCACTTGCCGTCCGCCTGAATAAGCGCAATCAATTCGGTAACGCCCTGCTCTTGCGGAATGCCCGACTTGACCTCATCGTGCCCACGATAGAGCGATATCTTTCCGCCCGCCTTGCCAACATAGCCGTAGTCGGCGTCCGCCATTTCGCCGGGACCGTTCACAATGCAGCCCATCACCGCAACATTGAGGCCGGCCAGGTGGCCGGTTGCCGCCTTGACCTGGGCAAGTACCGTGGGCAGATCGAACTTCGTCCGCCCGCACGATGGGCAGGCGATGAACTCGGTCTTGGTCCGCCGAAGTCCAAGCGCCTGCAAAATGTCGTAACAGACCGGGAGTTCGTTGATCGGATCCTCGGCCAGAGATACGCGGATGGTGTCGCCGAGGCCCTCGGAGAGCAGCGTGGCGATCCCCGCAGTGCTCTTGATGCGGGCGTACTGTCCGTCACCCGCCTCCGTCACGCCAAGGTGCAGAGGGTAGTCCATACCCTCGTCCGCCATCCGGGCCGCCATCAACCGGTTTGCCTGCTGCATGATGGCAACCCGTGATGCCTTCAACGAGATCACCAGCTCGCGGAAGTTGTGCCTTTCACAGATGCGCACGTACTCCAGCGCGCTCTCAACCATGCCTTCCGGCGTATCGCCATAGATCACCATCAGCCGCTCGGCCAATGAGCCATGGTTGACGCCGATGCGCATCGCGGCGCCGTTATCGCGGCAGGCCTCGATGACAGGAACCAGCGATTGCTCGATGGCCTGCAGTTCGTCATCGATCTCTACCTGGCTGTACTCCTCGGTGCGCTGCACGCGCTTGCGGAATACGAACAGCCCGGGGTTGATCCGCACCTTCTGTACGTATCGGGCAACCTCAACGGCGATATCGCTGCCCTGGTGGTGCACATCGGCCACAAGCGGCACCTCCTGGTACCGCTCCTTCAACAAGCTCTGGATTCTGGCCAGGCATTTCGCCTCGGCCATGTTCGGGGTGGTAACGCGCACAATTTCGGCGCCCGCCCGATGCATGGCGATAATCTGCTCGACAGCGGCGGAGACGTTGTGCGTCTCCTCGGTGATCATCGACTGCACCACAACCGGCCAGCTACCGCCGATGTGCACGCCGCCGACCTTTACGGCCCGGGTGACGCGACGCGGATAACTGACGGCAGGCAGAGACATATCGGCAAACTCCGAGCCGGTTAAGCTTTGGACGATTATACCCGCGGCGCACCGGACCATTCCCGCGGCTATTGTGTTCGGCGCCGCTTCGCGTCTATAATAGATAAGACGGATTTTGTGATGGACGCGCTATTGCGCACCGGACGCGGCCCCAGGGATAACTGCCCGCCGGCAGCGCGCGACCATCGGAAGAGGATCGGCTGGCCTGAATATCCTGACCTTCACCTTGCTTCTGCTTGTCGGCTCGTTTGCCGCCGGCCTGCTCGGCGCTATCACCGGTCTGGGCGGAGGCGTGGTACTGGTGCCGCTGCTCGCACTGGTCTTCCACGTCAACATCCGCATTGCCATCGGTGCTTCACTGATCTCGGTCATCGCGACCTCCTCCGGGGCTGCCGCAGCGTATGTCAAGGAGGGCTTTTCCAACATTCGCATCGGAATGTTTCTGGAGATCGCCACGACTATCGGCGCGATAGTCGGCGCGGGACTTGCAACCATTGTGGCTCCGGGAACGATCGCCATCATTTTCGGTCTCGTGCTTGTCTATTCCGCGTTTCTCTCATTTCGCACCAAGCACGACCATATCTACACCGACCAGCCGGACGCGCTGGCGACGCGGCTCAAACTGGATTCCAGCTATCCGGATCAAAACGGCGTGCAGTTGAAGTACAACGTCCACAACGTTCCCGCCGGCTTTGGCCTGATGTGGGGCGCTGGCGTACTCTCCGGCCTTCTGGGAATCGGTTCCGGCGCCGTCAAGGTATTGGCTATGGACCACATGATGCGCATTCCGTTCAAGGTCTCCACCACAACCAGCAACTTCATGATCGGTGTCACTGCCGCCGCCAGCGCCGGTATCTACCTCAGCCGCGGCTACATCCACCCGGCGCTCGCGATGCCGGTGATGCTGGGGGTGCTTGCCGGCGCACTGATCGGCGCCAAAATCCTGGTGCACGTGCCGGTCAGACCCCTTCGCATGGTGTTCAGCATGGTGATATTCGCCCTGGCAGTAGAGATGATTTACAACGGCGTGACGGGCAAGATATAGAGAATGGTTGAACCCCCGCCAAACCTGAGTGACGGCCACGCTGCGGCCGCAGCCGAGCCGGATGAGTGGACCGACTACGGTATCGAACAGATCATCGGCAACCTCCTTCGCGCCGGTGTGCTGCTTGCCGCCGGAGTTCTGTTGGTAGGCGCGGTGATGTACCTGGTGCACCACGGTCTCCAAAGTCCCGAGAAGTATTATTTCGCAAAGAAGTTTCAGCCTCCGCCTCACGCGCTGCGTACCGTGGCCGGCGTCATCGGCGCGGCCTTTCACGGAAGCGCGCGCGGCATCATGCAGTTGGGCCTCTTGCTGCTGATCGCCACACCGATCGCGCGCGTTATGTTTTCCGTTTACGCATTTGCTCGCGAGCGCGATCGCATGTACGTGGTGATGACGCTCATTGTCCTCTCTATACTCCTGTTCAGCCTCTTCTCGGGCAAGGGCGGCGGGTAGACCAGGCCGGTTAGGTGCTTGCGCCAAAGCGAGTTGCCACGGCCGCCGTTCTATGGTTTGCCCTGGGCAGCGCGGCTCCCAGAGCAGCGGTGGCGCAAAAGATCCGGAACATCCACCTGGAGGCCGAGAGCGGACGTCTGACCGACGTGGTTGTGGCAGCCAGCGTACCGGGCTACTCCGGCGCTGGGTATGTAACCGGCTTCACCGCCGCAGACGCGCACGTCACGCTTCCGTTTGCTGCCCGTGCCGGCGCCTACCGCCTTACTATTCGATACGCAACTCCGTTTGGCCCTAAGGGCTTCGCGGTATCGGTTAACGGCCACACCATTAACGGCATGTTTGCGGCAACGGGGCCGCATTTCGCCACCGTCGACGCCGGTGAGGTGCTCCTCAAAAACGGTGCGAATACGATCGAGGTGGATCGTGGTTGGGGCTACTTCGACGTAGATGCACTGGATCTTGCGCCGGCGCCCGCGCCCACCAGATTGCTTCCGCCGACAGATCGGTTGGCCGATGCACACGCCTCGGCGGCGGCGAGACGCCTCATGCGCTATCTGGTGAGCCAGTACGGACGCCGTACCCTGTCCGGACAGTACGACACGACCGACATTGCCGCTATCCATCGCACGACCGGCGAGACGCCGGCCATCTTCGGCGATGACCTCATGGACTACTCGCCATCGCGGTTGGCGCACGGCAGCAAACCGCAGGGCACGGTTACCGGCGACATTGCAGCCGCCCGCGCCGGCCAGATTATCACGCTGAGCTGGCACTGGAACGCACCGTCGGGTCTCTTGGACCGGATGGGCAAGGATGCTGCCGGCCAGCCCATTGATGAACGATGGTACAAGGGGTTCAATACCAACGCCACGACTTTCAACCTCGCTGAGGCGCTGTCTCATCCGGAATCGCGTGATTACCGCCTGCTTGTACGCGATATCGACGCCATTGCCGCCCACCTGCGCAAGCTCGCCGCAGCCGGTGTGCCCGTGCTGTGGCGTCCGCTTCATGAGGCCGAGGGCGGTTGGTTCTGGTGGGGCGCGCACGGTCCCGAGGCGTTCAAACAGCTCTGGCGCCTCATGTTTCGGCGCTTTACCACCGTCGATCATCTCCACAATCTGATCTGGGTCTACACCGCGGGTTCGAACATGGCGTGGTACCCCGGTGACGCCTATGTGGATGTAGTGGGAATCGATGCATATCCACAGGATGCATGGGACCCGCTCTCGGGAGAGTGGACCGCCGAAGTGAAGCAGTTCGGCGGCCGAAAGCTCCTGGCCCTCTCGGAGTTTGGTGGCGCTCCAAACCTCGCCACGATGTGGCAGCTCGGAGTGCGGTGGAGTTACTTTGTGAGTTGGAGCGGCACTACGCGCGACCTGGCTCCGGCCGCACTGCGGGCCACGTATCTGAACCCGCGCATCCTGAACGCCGCAACGCTGCCGGCGCACATTGCCGCGTCCTTGACCGGCGCGCGGACACCATGAACGTGACTGGCGAACAAAACCTCACGATTGAGCGCATCGCCGGGCCAGAAACGGACGAACAGGCATATAAGCATCCCGCCACGATTGCCGAGCTGCAGAATGGCGACCTCTTGGCTGCGTGGTACGGCGGCGCGGCCGAATATGCCGTGAATACATCGGTGTTCATTAGTCGCCGGAATGCTGGTGAAACGGTCTGGTCAGCACCCGCAATCGCCGCTCACGACCCGTTCCGGTCGGCCGGCAACGGAGTTATCTGGCAGCAGCCGGGCGGGCCGGTGTGGCTGTTCTACGTGGTCCGCTGGGGCGCAACATGGTCCACGTCGCGGATACAGGCAAAGGTTTCGCATGATGGCGCCCGATCCTGGAGCGACAGCTTTGTGGTATCCGACGTGCCGGGCACCCTGGTGCGCGGACGCCCGCTCCAGTTGGCCAACGGCAGTATCTTGCTCCCAATATATCGCGAAACAGGCGATGATATCGAAATGGTGCCGCCGGAGAGCTGCTCCTGTTTTCTGATCCGTGCGCCTCATTCGTCGGACTGGTCTCCCGCTGGCGAAATTCACTCACGGAAAGGCAATATCCAGCCGGCGGTAGTCCAACTGCAAGATGGCAGGCTGTTGGCCTGGTGCAGACGGGCCGGCGGGTACGGCCACGTTACGGACGGATATATCGTGGCCTCCCAGTCGCTGGATAGCGGCGCCACCTGGAGCGCCGGGCTCGATACGACGTTTCCAAACCCCAATGCGGCTGTGGACCTGCTGCGCTTGACCTCCGGCCGGCTCCTGCTGGTATTCAACGACAGCATGAACGAGCGTACGCCTCTCACCGCCGCGATCTCCGCGGATGACGGCACGACCTGGCCGTTCCGGCGCAACATTGCCACCGGACCGTACGACTATGCGTATCCGTACGCCATCCAGGGCCGCGCCGGTGCGGTGCACCTCATCTACACATCACACTCCCGAACCGTGGTCAACCACGCAACGTTTAGCGAGTCGTGGGTCATGCAGGCGCCGCCGGTCTAGGTAGGCGCCGCATCGGCGCACTCTTTGCCGACCTACCATATATCGGTTATGAGGGCGTCACGGCCGGCATCTCTGCGTCGGCATTAGCGCGATGGCTACGTCCGCCCAGCGCGCGGCAGACGCCTTCGCACCGCGGGACAGAAATAACACCCGCACGCTGAAGGGGAATGCGTTCAACGTCCAGCCGGGAATGCCGGCGAGGACTGCACTCGGCCGGCTCGCGTAAGCGCCCGCAGTTGCATCAGAGCCTCGGAACGCGGCCCGGCGTCAACCGATTCACGGCCCAACGGCAGGCGCTAGTTACCCTTGTGAGGCGCGCCGTGCTGCACGTTGACACCAGCATGGTCCACAGCGGTGGACTGCAGCATCCAGCCGCCGCCACCTTTCTGCCAGGTATCGTGCGATACTGCCGTGAGTACAAAGGTTGCCGCCTTGCCGGTTGCGCTTCTCTGCGACGCGACCATCACACCGGAGACGGTTGCCACGGCCCTGGATTTTGCTACGTTGAGTTGCGTGATGGTCCGCTTCCACGACACCACCTTCAACGCATGCGCTTCATGACTGAGCATCGCCAGCACCTGCTTGCGGGATTGTGGCGCCGCCTTCCCCTGCGTGAACTCGTAACCCGGTACCATGATCTTACCGAGCGCGCCAATATTGCCCTGAATAAAATCACGCGACATGGCGGCGTACCGGGCATTCAGTGCGCTCAGCACTGACGTGTCACGCTTCGGCGGCACGCGCTTCGGTGGAATCGGCGTCACGAGTGCGGCGGCCAAACAGGCAAATTGCAGGAACATGGGGCATTCCCTCCTTACCGAGTGTGATGATATTGTATCCGCAAACGCGACGGGCGGTCAGGCGTCGCTTTAAAGCCTGTCGAGCCAGGCGCCGACCAGACCGCGCGCCCGGTCCGGCGCATCCATGTGCGCGGCATCCACAGTGGCGTACTCTGCATAGGGCCCGGCGAGTTCGCACAGCTCTTTCAGCCGATCCGGTTCAACGATCACGTCGCGCAAGGCGGCAATGAAGAGAGTCGGAAGCTGCTTCAGGTTGGCCGCAGCCAGGGCCCGGGCGCGTATCTGCGGATAGAGCTCCGCGGATGACGCTCCGTTCACATAGGCCGATCTCTGCGCCAGCATCGCGCTGCCGACCGGACTGGAGAAGCTGCGCTCGGGCTCGGCGCTGACGCATAAGGCGATCACACCCCGCAGCGGCGGCTCTGCGGGTTGCGGGGCGGCCATCTCCTCGGCCGCCACCTGAATAGCCACGGCGCCACCCATCGAGTGACCGACGATAACGACGCCGCCGGCGGCGGAGTTGCGTCGCAGCCAGTGCACCGCGTCCTTCAGGTTGGCGTCCGCGGTGAGCATGCTCTCCAGCTCCCCGGTGGTGCCACCAAGTTTGTGGCCGGCGAAGTCGAACGTGAGCACCGGATAGCCGTGATGGGCCAGGTAGTTCGCCAGTCCATCCACACTGTATTTGCCGGCGGTGTAGCCATGCGCAATCGCCACGGCCAGATCACGCCGGTTCCCCTCCGGCTGGTAGTACGCCGCTGCAATATGGTGCGAGCGACCCGGAATATGCAGAGCGTCGAGCTTCATATGTTTCTCCGGCGCCGGGACGCGGCGGCGAACAGCAGCGCTGCACAGAGCAGCGCACAGAGCAGCACAAACCAGTTGCCAAATCGTGTGTAGATCGTCTTTCCCTGCTGCAGCGTGGCCCGGTCTTCAATCCAGCCTGGCGCACCCACTGGCGCACGGCGCACGATACGTCCATCGCAGTCTACGATGCAGGTTACACCGGTGGAGGTGGCGCGCGCAATCCATCTGCGGTTCTCCACGGCGCGAAGCACGACGGCGCTTACATGCTGCCACATCGCCGCTCTGCTCTGGAACCACGCGTCGTTACTCTGGGTGATCAGCATCGTGGCGCCCTGCTGCGTCATTCGGCGAGCGTACCGTGGGTACATCGACTCGTAGCAGATGAACGGGCCAACCTCCACGGGTCCCGCAGGTAGCATGATCGACATCGGTTTCTGCGCCGCGCCGGGCGTCACGTCGTGCTGGAAAAACCTGAACGAGTTGGAGAGCCACGGTGGAAAAAGCCGGCGGTAGGGAATGTACTCACCAAACGGCACCAACTGCATCTTGTTATAGCGCTCAACCGGTGCATGGTATGGCTGGAATGTGACTGCGCCATTGGAGCTCTTAAGGGTAAGCGGATTCTGGATTCGAGCTCCAACGCACAGTGCGGCGTCGCTTTCGTCCGCAAGGTTTTGAAACCAGCGACGCATATCGGCGTTGTACACCGGGTCATCCGGGGCGGCCGATTCTCCCCAAAGAATGAGCGCCGGGCGTACCCGCGCCGATGCAGCCTGCTGCGTCAGGTGCGAGATCAATTGGAGTTGTGCGTCCACGGTCGGGGTCGTGTCGCCAACCTGTGGCGGCCCCTGCATAACGGCTACCACCATGCTCCGGCCGTGCTCCGCCACTTGCATTCTCGCCAGACCATACAGGCTTAGCACAACAGCCGCTGCCGCAGCCATCCACGCATGGCGCCATGCGCTGCGGCGGCTGCGATACAACCAGCCAACCACCAGAGCCGTATTGAAGCAGACGATGAGAAACGAGATGCCGTAAGCGCCGGTGAAATCTGCAATCTGTATCAGCGGCAGAAACCGGAACTGGGAGTAGCTGAGCTGCGCCCAGGGCATCGTGAGGGCGCCTTGCGCCCGCAGCCACTCCATGACCACCCACATGCCGGCCAGCGTCAGGATTCGGCGGCCACCGGTGAGCCGCTGCGCGGCAAACCAGGCCGCGCCTGCCCACGCGGAATAGTACACGGCCTCGATTGCCGTTAGACCAAGCCAGGCAAACCAGCCGATCCATGAGTGCGACCATGTGGTAATGGTAACGCCCGTCCAGTACCAGACGGCGCCAAGATAGAGGAATGCAAACAGATAGCCTCGTCCGGCGGCGCGCCACACGGTTGGCGCCTCCGTTATAGCCGCCACAAGCGGCGCCAGCGCCAGCCATGCCACTGGCCAAAGCCCCAGCGGCGGCATAGCCGACCAAAGGAGCAGCGCAGAGGCTGGTGCGCCAAACCGATGCAACCACGCTGGTAGAGCCTGCGCCTGGTTGGGCTGTGTTCCGCTGGTGGCTATTCTTAACTCCCCAACGGTCCGGCGCGATGCGAAATGCTGGTAACTGCCAAACCTCAGCCGGCGATCAGCCGTTCTCGAAGCGGCTCTGCCGTATAATACCCGCAGCCAGGCGACGGTAATCCGGAACCGGTGCGCCGGGCGCTGGCATATGCCCTACCCGATCATGGAGATCTTACGCCGCCTCATGCCGCGACGCCGGCGATCAACACGCATCGCCTTCGAGGAAGTCGGCGAGGCGTCGTCGATCCATATGGCGGAGCCACCGGCGATAGACGGAGATTCCGAGCCGATCATCGTGGAGTGGCTGCCGCTGCCGGGCGCAGCGGTTTGCGCGGTAACGCGCGAACCGCTGAAACCCGGCGAGAGCGCAATGCGCTGTGCCGCGTGCGGGATGCTGTTCTCGGTAGATGGGTGGGCCTTCCTGGAGCGGAATGCCGGCGGCTGCTGCTGCGGATGCGGCGCCAACCAGCGGGCTGAACCGTGTACGATGGGTAGCCGCAACGATGCCTGAACGCACGGACTTGTACCATCGACAGCGGCGAATCCCAGGCTGGCGACAGGCGCGCCTTGCCGGTGCCCGCGTTCTGGTAGCAGGAGCCGGCGCTACCGGAAACGAAGTGCTGCGACTGCTGGCTCGTTCCGGCGTGGGGCACATCGCCGTTGTTGATTTTGATCAGGTTGAGCGCTCGAACCTGTCACGGACATCGCTCTTCGACGAATGCGACGTTGGCGCCAACAAGGCCAAAGCAGCCGTGGCGGCATTGCTCAAAATCCATCCGGAACTGTTGGCGACAGCCTTCGCTGGCCGGTTGCAGACATCCGTGGGCGCCGGTACGCTTCGCGCCATGGATATCGCTGTGGGCTGCCTGGATAGCGTGGAGGCGCGGCTTGCTCTGAATCGCATGTGCCGGGCAGCCGGAACGCCGTGGGTCGACGTGGGAATAGAGGCCGATGCGGCGGCGGTAACTCTTTTTGGTGGCCGGAGTGGCGCGTGTTACGAGTGCGAAATGACGGAGGAGATGTGGCAAGCGCGGAGCCGACGCCACTCGTGTACCGGCGCACCGGTGCGTGCCGCCGATGCTCCTGCCGGCGTCTCTATTACAATGGCAGCCCTGGCCGGAGCAATTGCAGCACATGAAGTCCTGTGGATGCTGATGACACCACGCGCAAAGCAGGCAGCGCGCTGTGGGCGACGGATTATGGTAAGCGCCAACGGATGGCATATGGATACCACCAAACCGGCACAGAATCCACAGTGCAATGCCCATGAATTGGCAGCTCCCATCGCGGCCACACCGCCCGGTGCCCAGGAATGGACAACTGCCGAGTTGCTGACTTTTTTTGGCTGCCCCGATGGTTCGGTGGAGTTGCCCCATGACGCCCTGATGGGCTGGCGGTGTACGGAATGTGGCTACCTGCGGACTGAGATTGGCGCGTTGGAAGCAATTCGACCTTCCAGGCTGAAGTGCCGATGCGGCTCACGCCAGCTTCAGCTTGACGTATCCAGCACCATCGAGAGCGGCGAGCCGGAGGCTGATATCGCACTACATCGGCTCGGCGTGCCGGAGGGAGGGCTTTTACGTCTACGCTGCGGCCGGCGCAGGTTTTATGCCGAGCTCGGTGGCCCGTTTCAGTTCGGTACGGAGGGCTGACCAACTATGGCGGAGCGAACCGTTTCGATAACGCTGCAGACCGCGGATCGCACCCGCATGGCGCGTCTGACCGTGCCGCGTGACATGCGCGTTTCCGACGTGATCAAAACGGCTCTGCGGCGCTGGTCGCTGCGATTGGGCGTTCACTACCAGGTAGCGAACCTCACCACCGGCAGACAGCTTCTCGGGCAAGACCGCCTGGATGGCGAGCTGGTTAACGACAACGACGTTCTGGTACTGCAGCCGATGCCCACCCACGGGTAACATCTGTAGTGATATGCTCTCCGCACGTGAACGCCGGCTGCGCAACGACTACATCAGCGTAGTGAGGCTGGCGCGCGCCAGCCGCGGGAGTTTGATTGTAGAGAGCACGCGCGGCAACCCGCCGCACGAGTACGTGCTGGCCTACCAGTGTCGCGGCATTGAGCGTTTGGAGCGCGAGCGCCCGATATACCGCTTGCACCACCGCGTTCACGTGCGACTACCGGCGCGGTACCCGGCTCCATCCGGCGCACCACACGTTCGGATGATGACGCCACTTTTCCATCCGCATGTCTATCCAAACTCGGATGTGTGCATGGGCGGATGGCAAACTACCGAGTTTCTCGATGACTTTGTGCTGCGCATCGGCGCCCTGCTCCAGTACGACCGGCGATATCTGAACGTCCTGGATCCCGCGAATGAGACGGCTGTTGCCTGGGCGCATCACAATCTGGCGCTGCTTCCAACCGACATTCAGATGTTTGGTGCGGGGCCGGCGCCACCGGAAGCCACGGATGACGCGCCACAAGAGGCGGTCCGCGGCGACACGGTATTCTGGATGGAATCGACTTGATAGCCCATCGGGAAGGCGACATTGAATGGCAGGAAGCGGATGACGCATACCGACCAAGGCACACAGAGACGCGCCGGGTGCTGGAAGGCTTGCTCGGCGCCGGGGCGCTACGGTTCCGACCGGGCCGCGATGTGGTGGTGCTGCAGCACGCGGCATGGATCGATCTCCGACGGCATCTGGCAGCCAAGCTGCAGGTTGAGCAGGGCGGGCTCCTGATCGGTCGGGCATTTTCAGATTCGCTGCATGGCGGCTGGCTGGTGGTGGTAGATGAAGCGCTGCCGGCCGAGGAAGCCGAGGAGACGCTGGTCTCGGTGGAGTGGACGCCGAAATCGTGGGAGAAGATGCTCCCGCGCTTGAAGACAATGACTGCCGAAACCACCATCGTAGGCAGCTACCATTCGCATCCGGGACATGGGGTCTATCTTTCCGAACTGGACCTCGAGACGCAGCGTGGACTCTTCCCGGAACCGTGGCAAATTGCGCTGGTGGTAGACCCGGTTCGCGATGAGGGCGGCGTGTTTCTGGGTGAGCAGGGCAAGCGGTGCCCGGACTGGTGCGTAGCCTGCCGGCCCGACACGAAGGCGGAGAAGAGCAGATGATACGACAACCGGCGAAGCGCTGGCTGTTGGGAGCGGTCGGGCTTGCCGCGGCGGCAGGCCAGTTTGGCTGTGCACGGATGCCGCCGGGCAGCAGCTCGCTCTCCGGCGTGCAGTTGAGGGTCACGGTAACATACGCAGGGCCGATGAGCAGCGCAAACTACTACTTCTTCTTGCTGAACGACGCGAAGAACGTCGCGCAGCTAACCGCTCCTGGACCGGTACCGGTGGTGGGCCCACCGCCGGCCAGCGGACTGCCGAGTAACGGATTTGCCACCGAGTCCGGTTCCGATACCAACGGCAAGGCGCTGGGAGGATTCACCGATCTCGTGCTCTTTACCAATCCGGCGAATCAGTTTGGACCGTCGCAGAGCAGCATCGCCCTCTATCACGTACCCAACCAGCAGTCGGCCGACTCACCTCCACAGAGCTTCCAGCCAAATGGCCTGCCGATCGCCTTTACCCCACCGGGATCGAATCAGGATAGCGCCGGTGTCGGCTCGCCCTATACGCTTCAGTTCACCATCGACCTGGCTCAGTTGATTCTGGATGACACCGGCCGCCCCCTGGCCGACGCAGCGCAGGCCGATGCGGCCGCCAGGAGCATCCAGTTTCTGCAGCTCAATCTGATCAGCACCAACCTGGTGGCTACCGACCTGGCGACGCAGGTCAACAAACAGACCGACTCAATGGGAAATACCTCCGATGGCCGTGGCGCCTTCCTCACGATTCCAATCTCGGTCAACGGCGCCATACAGCCGGCGACATACAGCGACACGATGAACGGCGGGGTTTCGCAGTTCGGCCAGCAGATTGCCGAACCAGAAGGCGACGTGTTTGTGTTTCAGCCCAATGGCAGCCAGGTTGATCCCTCGCTGGATATGCTGCACTGGACGGTTGAGGTGCTCAACAACAAACCGTAGCTGCACCAGGAGTGATGCCTCAGGCTGCCGTCCATCCACCGTCGATGGTCAAAGCCTGGCCGGTCATATATGCCGATGCCGGCGAGCATAAGAAGACGATCGCTGGGCCCAGCTCCGATGGCTGGCCCCACCTTCCGACCGGTATCTTCTGGAGAAACGCCCGGTAGGCATCGGGATCATCCATTAGCGGACGGTTCATTGGAGTTTCGAACGGGCCCGGGCAGAGACAGTTCACCGTAACTCCGTGCGGCGCGCCCTCCAGAGCCAACGCACGGGTAAGGCCCAAGAGCGCAGCCTTGGCGCTGGCGTATGCCGCACGGCCGGGTATTGCAACAAAGCTCATGATGGAGCCGAGCATGACGATCCGGCCCCACCCGCGTTCGATCATGCCTGGCAGCGCCGCCTGAGAGCAGAGAAACGAACCGGTAACACTCGTATTGAGCACGCCTGCCCAATCCTCCGCGGTCACGTCAGCGGTGGCCTTCCGCACGTTGGAGCCGGCATTGTTCACCAGGATGTCGACCGCTCCGAAACCATCGGTAACGACGCGTATCAGGTCATGCACCGAGTCGGCGAGAGTCACATCGGCCTCAAATGCGGCTGCTCGCCCGCCGCAGCTGGAAATCTCTGCTATCGCGTCACCGGATTCATCCAAATGGCGGCTGCATATAGCCACAGACGCTCCAGCCTGGGCAAGAGCAACAGCCATCGCCCGGCCCAGACCCTTGGTACCGCCAGTGACGAGGGCTGTCCGGCCCGTAAGGTCAAACGCTTTGTAGAGCGTGTTCAAGCAGCGGGCACCAGGTGAATAACGGTCGGGAGTCCGGCGATTCCAAATGTTTTGAGGAAAGGCTTCGTATAAGGGCTGCTGAAATCCTCCAGGTGAAACCGCATTGCAACAAAGTTGCGCGTCGCGGTGGCTACCTGCGCGTTGTGGAACGTTTTCTCGTCGAGCTCCTTGCACGCAGCACACCAACTCGCTGAAAAGTCGATGAGTACCTCCTGATGGTGGGCACGCGCCTGCTGCAGCATCCTCTGCATCGCCGCGTAATCGGCCGGAGCTTGAAATCGCACTTCGCTGCCGGTGGGCGGGGCAGCCGGCCGTACAAAGAATGCCAAAGTTCCGGCCGCCATCACCAGGCCCGCGCCGCGCTTGAACACGCGGTACCCACGAGACGCGTTTCCGGCCTTGTCGAGAATGGCCAACCAGAGGCCCCCGGCGACGCCGAAGGTAATAAAGAGCGTGCGGTAGAGCCCAACCGGCAGCAAGCCCTGCAGATAGTAGATCGCCATGCCGAACAGCAGCAGTCCAAAGATGTGCTTTACCGATACCATCCACTCGCCGGCGCGTGGCAGCGCCTTTACCAGCCCAAAACCGAGCAGCAGGTACGGCAGCGCCAGGCCGGCGCCGAGGGTAAAGAAGGTGACCACCCCAAGTCCCACGCTGTGGCTGCTGGACACCACCTGGATCAGAGCGACGACGATCGGCCCGATACACGGGGCCGCAACAACACCCACCATCAGGCCCATCAATCCAGCGCCCACGTAACCGCTTCGCGACTGAGCCTTGCCCCGCAGAAATGATGGCAACTGCAGTTCCCAGATCGGCGTGCCATTACGCCGGTCGAACATTGAAAGGCCGAGGCCAAACATCAGGACGGCAAACGCAAGAAGGACCCAGGAATTGCTCAGTTGGGAGCCGAAGACCTTGCCGAAAAGAGCTGCCACCAGGCCGAGGGCTGTGTACATCACCGCAATGCCGAGCGCGTAACAGACCGACAATCCGCCGGTCCGCATGCCCGACGCTGCCTGTCGGCCGAAGTAGCCGATCGTGATGGGAATGATCGGATAGACGCATGGAGTGAGATTGAGCGCAAGGCCGAGCAGGAAGATGAGGCTGAGCGCCACTGCAAAGTTACCAGCGCCACCGCGGGTCAGCAGCGCGGCAACATATCCGGCCTTTCCCTGCTGCGACCCCCCATGGCGCAACCACGATATGAAATCTGCCGGCGCAAGAAACTGCGTGATTTTGGTTGTGCGAAAGCCCGGGACCGAGAGCGAATCGCTCCCGGTCTGGACTCCTTTCTGTGACTGCGCGAGGATCAGATATCCATCGTAGATGCCTGCATGCCGGCGCGCCTTTTTCGCCTTTGAGTGTGCCTTTGCGGGTGCCGTAAGAGCGACATGCAGATCCAGATCCGACGGCGGGTAGCAGGTCACATCGTTGCAGCCCTGATACTTCAACTCGAAAGGAATCTGCCCCTTGAGCGGTCGTGACGCCACCGCAAGCACCTTTATCGTCACCGAACCCTCATATACGGGCAGAATGTCGCCAGCGATATGCGCTATCTGCCCCTTGGGGTAGATCACCTTTTTAACGCTCAGGCCGTTGACGTGGCCCATCACCACCTCGGTGGCGATGTAGCCCGCCTTGGGCGGATTCGCCTGAATGTGGTACGGCTTGTCGACACGAACGTGCACGAGCACCGTGAACGGCTTGCCGGGCAGAACATGCGTGGCCGATGCCGAAGCGTGGACAAATTGCGGTGCCTGTGCAAGAGCGGCTGCAGCCGACGTCGTACCGATTGCCAAGGCCGCGAGGAGAAACGCACCGGTTTTGAGTTGCCTCATTGGCAGCCTACCTCCCTCCGGAGTCCATGGGATTATTGCTGAATTGCAGTATACCGCTGCAGGTGGAAGAGCGGGTGGACGATGAGCACCGCGCCCCCGGCGCCACGCCCAGCCCGCCCCTGCTAACCAATACGAGTGCTGGCTGCGCATTGTTCTGCCACAGCGATGGCGGCCCCACGTCATCCCAAAGGTACAGTATCATGCAACCGTACCGCCCGGAAAGCGAGGAGACGTTGTGACATGAGCGAGTCCATCGACGTTCAGTTGGAGAGCATCTGTGCCGGCCTCCGCGACCAACTGGCCGCAACGAATGGCGCTCGCGAGGCGGCGCTGCGCGTGTGCCGAACCACCATTCAGGGAGCGGCGCGATCCATTCGAGCGGCTCATCGAGGGGATATGGAGCGCGCGACCGCACAGTTGGAAGATTGCTCGCGGGCGTTTGATGAAGCGAAGCGAAAACTGGCCGGGCAGCCGCAGCTACTGCATGCCGGTTATATGCACGACGCCGAAAAGGAGGTGGCGGAGGCCGCGCTGTTTTTGGCGATTGTCGGTGGTAAGCCGCTGCCGGGCGCTGACGACCTGGGCGCCGATCCTGCGGCGTGGCTCCGCGGCCTTGCCGAGGCTGCAAGCGAGTGCCGGCGTTACGCGCTGGACCGGCTTCGCGATGGCGAACTTGACACGGCTGACGCCACGTTGGATGTGATGGAAGCCGTATATTCGATGTTGATCACCTTCGACTTTCCTGATGCCATTACCGGCGGCCTGCGGGCGACAACCGACCAGTTTCGTGCGGTGCTGGAGCGCACGCGTGGAGACGTGACGTTGGCCGTGGTGCAGCGTCGACTGGAGCAAGCCGTGCGAGAGATGCATGCTCTGGCGTTGCCGGAGCATGCAGCGGGAGACTGACGTGACGTGATTGTGCCACGAGCGATACAATTTCGGTTGTACCACGATCGACCAATCCGAAGTCGGCTTGGCGCCGCCGGCGCTTCCGCAATCGTCGGTCGACGCCGAGACCTGCGATGTGCACACGACTGCCTGGCCGGCGCTCGCGATGAGGCGTACCGGCCGGTGCCGGGTTTTGCCCAGGCGC
Organism: Armatimonadota bacterium; assembly: GCA_028871815.1. Taxonomy (NCBI): domain Bacteria; kingdom Bacillati; phylum Armatimonadota; species Armatimonadota bacterium. The sequence goes on from JAGWMJ010000007.1 coordinate 77,570, forward strand.
TGCGGCAGTGGTGGAACCCGTTGACTATGCTCACAACCGATGAGTAACGCAACCCAGGACGAGGGTAAAGCTGCAGCGGTGGCCGGCGCAACGGCAACGCTGGAATCGCCGGAGCTCTCAGTACTGTTACCGATTTACAACGAACGTGAGAGCGCTCTCGCACTTATCGAGAGGGTCTGTGCCGTTCCGCTCCATCTGGAACTGATCATTGTGGACGATGGTTCCAATGATGGCACAACGGACCTGCTTAGAAACACGGTAGAGGGAAGGCGCGAGAATGTGCGGGTTTACTACCACACTGAGAACCGCGGCAAAGGCGCTGCGATACGGACTGCCATACCGCACGCACGCTCGCCAATCACGATTATCCAGGACGGTGATATGGAGTACTGGCCGGAAGACTTCCCAGCGATCATCAACGCATTCGCCGTAACCGGGTCGAGCGTCGTCTACGGTTCTCGCTTCCTGAATGGGTGGCCGCGGATGGCGCTCGCAAATCGCCTCATCAACCGCCTGCTGCCCTGGATGGTACGCGTTCTGTACGGGGCCCGGATCACGGATGAGGCAACCTGCTACAAGGCATTCCGGACTGCGCTGCTGCAAACGATACCTCTGCGGTGCCGCCGGTTTGAGTTCTGTCCGGAGGTAACTGCGCGGGTTCTGCGGCGTGGATTCAGCATTGTCGAAACGCCGATCCGGTACGAGGCCCGCTCCGTGGCGCAGGGCAAGAAAATCCGCTGGACCGATGGCGTTCAGGCCATCTGGACGCTGGTGCGCTGGCGATTTGGTCCGCCCTAAGCGCCGAGAAGAGTACGCTCGATGAACCGCGTCATCAACGCATAAAGGTGCATGCTCATTCCCTCGATGCCGTGGTGTTTGCCCGGATAGAACATGGTTTCAAAAGGTTTGCCGGCCCTTTGCAGCGCCGCGGCAAGACATGCCGTGTTTTGAAAGTGCACATTGTCATCGGCCATTCCGTGGATCAGCAGGAACTCGCCGGCAAGCTTCTCGGCGAGTGGCATGCACGCCGTTGTCTCGTAGCCGTCCGGATTCTCATCGGGTACCTTCATATACCGCTCCGTGTAGATGGAGTCGTACAGCTTCCAATCCGTCACCGGCGCCACGGCAATCGAGCATCTGAAGGTCCCGCTGCCACGCAGAATACACTGCGAAGCCATATAGCCGCCGTAGCTCCATCCCCAAATGCCTATTCTGCCTCCATCCACAAACGGCTGCTCCGCCAGCCATTGCGCCGCCGCTATCTGATCGATCACTTCGAAGTGGCCGAGACGGCCGGCGACCACCTTCATAAACTCGCGCCCGCGCCCACCGGAACCGCGGCCATCCACCAGAACCGAGATAATGCCCTTCTGCGCCAGCATCTGCTCAAATCCCGCCCCACCGCCCCACGCATCCATCACCACCTGCGAGCCGGGACCGCCATATGTGTGCATCAGCACAGGGTAGCGACGGCCCGGATCGAAATCGGCCGGCTGCAGTATCACCGCGTTCAGGGTGATGCCGTCCCTCGTTGGAATCGCGAGAAATCGCCACTGTGCCGGCCGAAATCCGCGAATCGCGGGAGGACTGTTCTGCTTGAGTACAGCCAACTCTTCTCCATTCGAACGGTGAAGACGCTCCATAGGCGGCTGCTTCCGACTGGAGTGGGCGCCGATGTAGTGCTCGCAATTTGGTGCAAAGAGTGCGGAGTGCACGCCCGCGCCTTCGCTAATCCGCCACATATCACCGTGCTTCAGTGGTATGCAGTAGATTTGCCGCTCCATCGGCGAGGGTGACGCTGCCAGAATCCACGCGCGCTTTTCGGTGGCATCTACCGCCAGCACGCGCACAACGTCCCAATCGCCTCCCGTGAGCCATCGTTCCCGCTTCCCGCTAAGGCTGCGCAGCGAGAGATGCTGGTACCCTGCTCGCTCGGAGAGCCACAGAAACCGGTTGGAGTCGCCCACGAACGTGATCTGGCCATGGCCCTCCACCCACGCATCGTCGCGCTCTACAATCACGCGCTCCGGGTGCATCCGGCCGGATCGTACCCGGAACAGCTCATACCGAGACTGGCGGCGCGGCACCCGTGAGAGGAGAAGAGAGCCATCTGGTGCGTATTGGAGGTGCGTCACGTAGTACTCTGCATCTCGCGACTCGGGCACCCACCGTGTTTTAGGCACGCTCTTATGTCGGCCACGTGGTACCGAGACGACGCCGATGCGCATTAGCGGATTTGGGTCGCCTGCCTTTGGATAGAGCATCCGCACCGGCTCAAGGAGGCGGCTTTCGTAGTCCGTGATGCCGATCTCGGGCACGGCCGATTCATCAACGCTCCAATAGGCGATGCTGCGCGAGTCCGGAGACCATATCCAGCCGTCGACAAGGCCGAGCTCTTCTTCAACCACCCAGCCAAACCGTCCATTGTAGCGGCGAGTGGTGGCCGTATCCGTGAGTTGCTGCTCCGACCCGGTGGCGAGATTGAGCACCCAAATCTCGTCGCGCTTCACATAGCCGATCCGGGAACCATCGGGCGACCACTTCACATTCCGCTTCCTTGTCCGGGTCTCGCCAACGGCTGTCAACCGGCCGGTAGCGAGCGTATACACCCACAGGCATTCCGAGCCCGGTTCGACGGCATGCGCGCGCGGCGGATCGCAAAAAAGGATCGCCGATTCGTCTGGTGACCAGATGTAACCGCTTATCGTGAGCGGCTGCTCTGCGGCTGGGTCTGTTTTGCCCGGTACGTTCAGTGCTTCCGGTGCGATCAGGACCTCAGCGGCGCGCTTCTCCACGTCGTAAACCCAGACTGTCTGAACGGTTGAACCCGGAGCGGCATCCAGGTAACTAAACTTTGCGCCGCCGGAGATCCAGCAGGGCGATTTGATCGTAGCGGTATCGAAGCGCCGCTTGAGGAAGAGATCTTCCAGGGTGAGGAGAGTGGCTCGGCGGGGCGTTGTAGACTTCATAATGGTAAATGATTCCGTAGGAGCGCGGTCAACTCCTGCGAAGGATCTGCGCACAGCAAACTGGGCACTATAGGAAGACTTGCTCGCAAGCGCGCACCAACCGTAAACTCGACTGGGGTTCAAGGCTATGCAAGCAGTGCAACAGGCTCTTCCCGCGCCAACGATCGAAGGACCGAACACGCTGACATGGGTGCGCCGCTTCTCTACGTGGCCTGCCCGCGCGGCGGTGCTGATCGCTGCCGCATTGATGCTGGCGCCATTCACGGGTTGGATTGCGCTGCGGTCGATATCTCAGCCCAACTCGGCCTCCATGGCATATCGCGCATTTCCACGCGTACGGGCAGCGGTGCACAATGCCGGAACCGGGGACGGCGGTCCGCTGGCCGATCGCATCCGCCAGGTACTGCGCAGCCATCCCGAAGATATGCGGCTGCAGTTAGGTGCGGCGATGATGTCGGCGGACGAGGTGAGCGCACTCAGCATGCTACGTGCTGAAGGGCTGGCCAATCCCAATAATCCAATGCCTCTGGCGCTGGAACTCCGCCTCGCCATCAACTCCGACTTCCGGTTTACCTCCGTCGGCGGCGGCTTTTCCCTATTCGGCTCGGCTCAGCACGCTTCTGAAGCAACGGTTACGGCATTTGGCGCGGCCGCGCATCGTGGAGCGCTTCTTGACGCCGGTAACGGCTACTTTACGCTGATGGAGGCGATCGGCGATTCGCTGAACCATGATGACGCCGGCGCGGTCTGGTTGCTCCAGCAAGCCGCAGTGGCTCCGCGATTCGACGACTACTCCGAGCAGTCCATCCAGTGTATGTGGCATTTCTACCGGTCGCTTGGGTGGAACTGGAGCAGCATGATTCAGCTGGGCTTGACGCAGCAACTGATGTCGCCACAACTCCACGTATTCCTCGATTTTGCCGCCTACGCAAGCTGGCTGGCGACGCAGCAAGGAAGACTGGGCAATGAACACGCCGAGGCGGCAATCCGGTTGGCGATACTTGGCCTGGGCCGCCAAATCCGCAAACACAGCACCACCTGGTACGGCGCTGGTGTGGGCTGCCAGATCGTAAACGTGGCCGTCCAGGGCGTGGAGGCGGGGTACGATCGGTTCACGGAGGCAGTGGTAGACGAAGCCGGCAACTTTGGCGAGGTGAACCAACAGCGGCGCAACTTTGTTGGATGGCTGAAGCGACGGCACCTCTCGGCAAACGTTGCCGCCGTGATGGATGAGTTCCGGGCCGACGACCGCCTGGCTGAGATTGGGCGAAACCCGGATGCGACGGAGGCGGCCGATCATCTCATCACCAACCTCGCTTACTCCTGGGAACTTTGCGCCGCAGCGGGTATCTGCACGGTTTGGCTGCTGGTCGCCGGCGCTTGTGCGATGCTGGCTCGCAGCGCCAAATCGGTGGCGGGCCCCTTACTCGGCGTCGGTTTATCGGGGTTGCTGATCGCACTTTGGTGCGCGGCCAGGGTCTCCAGCGCACAACTCGAACGCCCGATATGGTTCACGGGCGGGCTTTTTCTTGGCGTGTTATTGGTCATAATGGCTGCGACCGTCACCGGCATCCTGCTGCTGAGGCTGACGGCAGGCATGGCTGCATCCCTGGTTCTGTTTGCCATGGCGCCGCTTGCCGCCGGCGCCTGGTGTGGCGCGGTTTACCACACGGCGGTCCTTGAGAGACAGGGCGCCGCACAGGCTGTGGCCATCGCGGCCGGCGAGCCGGCGTGGATGGCGATGCAGGCTGCCGCCCGTGGCGCGACGCAGCAGTCGCCTGGCGCACAGTGACATGTGGAGCAAACGGGCGATGGCAGGCTGAGTAAACCGACGCGCCAGCGAAGAGGCCACTCTATGATGGACGGCGTCCGCCGTTTGCTGCCGGCGGCTACTCCGGCACTGCTAGTCATCCTTGCGGCAGCACCAGCCACACGCTGGATTCTCGCTCGGCAAGCGGCGCCCGGCAACGATTCACTGCCTATCACCCGAGCTGAAAGCCTGCCGCTCAACCAGATGGCCGACCGTAAGGCGCTGCTGACGCTAGCTAACCGTCAGTTCGAGGCCGCGGCTGCTCATTCTAGCGATTATCGTATCCAGCTCGGCGCAGCCATCGCCACCTGGCAGCCGTCCTACGCGCTGCCGCGCCTTCGGCGACTCGAGCTGGCCTTCCCGGATAGAGCATCTGCGCCGGCGCTTGCCCTGCGGTTTGCCGCAGCACACGATATTGTGATCAACCGGCTGGAAGAGGGCATTCTTGACCCTACCGGCATGGTATACCGCGCGGGCTCTCCGCCCGCCCGGCCGGACTCTGCCCAGTTATCGGCATTTGAACGCGATGCCGCCGCCGGTCGGCGCCTTCAGCCCGATAATGCGTGGTTCCCGTTGATGGCTGCCGCTGGATGGTGCGCCGGCCGAGCGGATGATCGGGCTCTCGCAGCCCTGTCCGACGCGGCGCGCTGCAGCCGGTTCAGTGCTGCAACCGCCGATGCAGTAACCGCAGTGTGGGCGGCGGCTGCACTAACGTACGGCGGCTTGACCGGAACCGATCAGATGGCACTGCTAACTAATATTCACATGTGGCAGTACGTTCGCATCCGAGACCTGGTTCGCTGGGCAACGGCTCGGGCAATTGAGTTGGAGCAGAAGGGCGATTTCGCGGGCGGATTGAGGATACGTGAGGAGGCGGCAGCTTGTGCGTCGCTGATGATCGTCGGCGCCAGGACCCCGGTTGGTCGTCTGGTAGGCTCGGCGATTTTCGAAATCGCAATGGCCCGTCCCGGCGGTGCGCCAGCTCCGGCAGTGGGTTCTGGCGAAGCACAGCCGGCGGCGCGGTTGGCCGCCTTTATGGCATATCTCAGTCGGCACGGCTGGTCGAACCGGGCTGCGCCGTGGAAGACAGAAATGGTTGCGGTCGAACGCATGCGTGCTATTGCCACGGTGGCATCAGGCTCAGCGGGACCAGCCGAGGAGACGGTCCCCGTGAACAGGCGCCTGGCGGTGATCTGGCTGGCAGCGCGCATCGTGCTGTACGATTGGCTGTGGCTTTTCGCCATGTGGGCTGCCGCCAAACTTGCCGCGAGGTGGAGGACCGAAGCGGTTGGCGGACTTGTACTGGTCGCAGCTCTTGCTGCGTTGACCGCGTTTTGCGGATGGGTAGCGACTGCAGCCTCAACAACGACCTCGGCGGCGCTGCTGGTAGTGCTGCAGGGCTCCGTTCCTGTAGCAGTTCTGGTCGGGTCGCTGGCCTCCGCTACCCGCGCGAACCGGCCTGCTGTAGAGCAGTTGAGCGGTGTTGCACTTGCGGCCTCTACGATCGCCGGGTTGGCGTACGTGGTGCTGCTTTTCGTCCTGCTGCCAATTAACTTCCGCGAGCGCGGAATGGTGCACAACATGCTCTGGAGCGAGCCGGCCGTTGCGGCGCGGTCCGCCGGCATTCCCGCGCCCGTGCCGGCGGATTGGCGACCACTGTTGACCGCCCCGTCCCGCCAAACCGGAATCGGGTAGTATCCAGCCGCTGGGGTGCAGCGTGCCCAGATTACAGCGCAGTTGACGGCAGCCACACCACCTCACCTGGTTCTTTCGAAACGGCGGTTCGGCGTGTAATGCCACCTGCCTGGCTGCGACGTTTGCGGAGGAGACGCCATGAAGCTGATATCGCTCGCTCGAACACTCCTCTGTACGCTGCTGTTTGCAGGCCTCGCGCACTCGATCTGCGCAGCGCAGCCGCCTCCCGGCGAGCTCCTCCAGAACCCAGGTTTTGAGGGAGGCAGCGGCAGCGACGGACAAGGCGCCGGGATTCCCGCCTGGACGGCATTCGGCCTCGGTTACGACATCGATCGCGCCACCTACCGCTCTGGTGAGCAGAGCCTGCGGTGCGACAGCGTCAACGCCACCTCAATACATGGCGGCTACAGCAATATTGTGCTGAATCAGGACCGCGCTATCCCGGTGGTTGTCTCGGGCTGGAGCAAGGCAGACTCGGTGAGCGGACCGGCCAACGGCGACTATGCCGTGTACGTGGACGCCACCTATATGGATGGCACGCCCCTGTTCGGCCAGATAGCAGAATTCGACGCCGGATCACACGACTGGCAGCGCCGGCAGGAACTGATCCTGCCGGCCAAGCCGCTCAAATCGCTGATGGTGTACGCCCTGTTCCGTCTCCACAGTGGAACCGTTTGGTTCGATGACTTCTCGGTGCACGAGGTAAGCGGCGACGGTATCTACGACAGCCAGCCGTTGATGCCACTGCCGCATGAAGGCGACACCGGCCATGCGTTGCAGGTAGCGTCGGCCGGACTGGCGCTGGATTTCAGCAGCCGTGGCGTTATCGACGGTACCGAGTTGAACGGCGTAGACGTGACGCCGAAGTCGACCGGCGGTATCTACGTCCGTGACGTCGGCAGCGACGGACCCCTGAATGCCATGACGGGTACGACGGCGCCATACGGCAAAGGCGGAATGAGTATCGACATCCCACACAACAGCGATCTCGGCATATCGCTCAACGTCAAGTTTGAGCCGGTGGCCGGCGGAATCGGCGTCTCCGGCGAGATCGATGACCTCACCCACTCCGACCGGGCAGTCACCGTGTATGTTGCCATCCCAATTCGTGCAGACGGCTGGCTATGGGGCGACGACATCCGGCACAGCAACGTTGTTCATGGAGGTGACGAGTACACCAACCAGGTGCGGGTACCTGAGGGCGCAACGGGAGGCATGTCGCTCTATCCGTTTGGGTGCGTTGCACACCAGGGACAGGGCCTGGCTATTGCCAACCAGATGGACTGGCCCACGGTGTACCGGATATTCTACAACGGATCGTCACGGCAGCTGGTGATCGCCTGGGACTTTGCGCTCACCTCCAAAAGCGTGTCATGGCAGCCCCGCAATGCTCGGTTTGGCTGTACCGTCTATGCACTGCCCGCCTCCACAGCATCGTGGGGCTTCCGCGCCGCCGCCCTGGCATTCTACGCGATCAACGCACCCGATTACACGCGACGGGCCACCAAAGATGGAACCTGGCTGCCGTTTACCGATCCATCCACCATTCAGCAGCCTCAGGACTTCAACTTCGCCTACCATGAGGGCGATAACAGCCTCAAAGCGGATAACAACCTGGGGATCCTCGCGTTCCGGTACACCGAGCCGATGAGTTGGTGGATGGCGATGCCACCCTCCACACCACGTACCATGACGAACGCGGTGGCCGAGATGAAGTCCATTGCCGCGGATCCAAAGCAGAAGGACCACGCCATGGCGCAGGCCGTGCTCTCCAGCGGAACTCAGGATGCCGATGGCCAGTACAACCTGCAGTTTCAGAATCAACCATGGTCCAACGGCGCCGTATGGGTACTGGATCCCAATCCTGAGATCGCAGCCACGAGTGCGGCTCCAACCCGCGGCTCGCTAGCCTATTCACTGGCGCAGGGCGACGCCATGTACGGCTCCGCAGCGGCAGCAGCACGCGGGGTCCAGGCCGGCGAATACCTTGATTCCCTGGAGGGTTGGTCGGATATCGAGGACTACCGTCTCAGTGACCTGCAGGCAGCTACCAGCCCGCTGACGTTCGACGCTACCTCGCGCTCACCGGTTCTGCCGGAGTGGTTCAGCACATTTGAGTTTGCCCGGTTCCTGAGCAGCGACCTGCATAATCGCGGCAAGCTGCTCTTTGCCAACTACACGCCAATTCGCTTCAGCATCTTCTCGTCCATCCTGGACGTGATGGGGATCGAAGTGAACTGGCTGGGCGGTCCGACCGGGTTCAATCCCGACTCCGATGCGACTATGGACCTCCGCCGCACGCTGAGCTTCCAAAGGCCTTATCTGCTCTTGATGAACACCGATTTCAATGCGTTCAGCGCGGCGGATGTGGATCTCTATTTCCAGCGATCGATGTTCTACGGCATTTTTCCGAGCATGTTCAGCGCCAACGCCGCCACCAACCCCTATTGGCAGAATCCCACCTGGTACAACCGCGACAGGCCAACCTTCAAGCGATACCTGCCGGTGATCGACCAGCTCTCCAGCGCCGGCTGGCAGCCGGTAACATGGGCCGCATCCGCCAACCGAAACGTCTATATCGAGCGATTCGGCTCCCGGTACTTCACGCTGCTGAACAACAGCGACTCCGGCCAGACCAGTACGATCTCGATCGACATGGCCGGCCTCGGCGATACCGGCATGACGCCTACGGTGACCGATATGCTGAGCGGTGCGAGCCTGCCAACCACAGCAAGTAACGGCAGCGTTATTGTGAAGATCCACCTGGATGCACAGCACGCCGGCGCGTTGAGGCTGAGCAAGTAGAAGGACGCTAGGCGCCGTGCGAACTGGAGCGGGCCGCGCGGTGTTGGACGCTACCGATCACCGCCAGCCGGCCTCACGCTGCTGTTGAAAACTGCACATCCATTGCCGAATGAGGAGGAGCGCCACCGCCCGTTCGTAGTCGGTAACGAGGAGGCGTTTCGCACACCCTCGGGTCCCAGTGGCCTCAGGCTGCTGCGATTTCCGGGAGTGTGTACGCCCCGAAGAGGCGACACGACGGTCCCGGCGCCAATCGGTACCTGGCGCGGGATACGGGCTGATGCGCCATGTCCGAGTTCTTGACACATTCGGTAGTCGCCACCTATAAAGACCATTGCGATGCAGGAGCGCCAGTGCGCGGGCTGCACACGAACGGACTGCCGATGAAGGCGACCTCGATCGTCGGTCGAGATCGGCAGCTGCCACTCAGGCGCGGTGTATGACCCGACGGCCTCATGCGCCGTCGGACGCCACCGTGCTCGTCGGTAGCGACCTGGTCGACTGCGGGCGCGCTTGAATCCGGGCCATGGAGGGTGATCGTGGAGGTACAACGAGAACCGCTTGACAGCGATACGCTGCGGAGAATTGATGCCTACTGGCGGGCGGCAAACTACATCTCCGTTGGCCAAATCTACCTTTGCGACAATCCGCTTCTGAAGCGACCGCTGGAATTACGTGATGTGAAGCGGATGCTGCTGGGACACTGGGGTACGACGCCGGGGCAGAACTTTATCTATTGCCATCTCAACCGCGTTATCCGGAAGTTTGGCCTGGATATGATCTACGTCTCCGGACCGGGGCACGGTGGTCCGGCTGTAGTGGCCAATACGTACCTGGAGGGAACGTACAGCCAGGTTTATCCAAACATCAGCCAGGATGAAGATGGCCTGCGAAGACTGTTTACGCAGTTTTCATTTCCTGGTGGAATTCCGAGTCATGCTTCGCCGGAGTGCCCCGGCTCTATTCACGAAGGTGGCGAGCTTGGTTACTCCTTGAGCCACTCGTTTGGGGCGGTGCTGGACAATCCTGACCTGATTGTGGCCTGCGTGGTCGGCGATGGCGAGGCCGAAACAGGTCCGCTTGCCACTGCCTGGCACAGCAACAAGTTTCTGGACGCAATTACTGATGGTGCCGTGCTGCCGATTCTTCACCTGAACGGATACAAGATCAGCAACCCGACGGTACTGGCGCGCATCGAGCGCGAGGAACTTGAGGCGTTTCTGCGCGGCTGCGGGTGGTCGCCGATCTTCGTCGCGGGGCATGAGCCGGCCCCGATGCACCAGACGATGGCTGCCGCATTGGATGCGGCTATTGAAGATATCCGAGCCATCCAGCAGCAGGCACGAAAGTTGGGATGCTTCGTACGCCCGCGCTGGCCCATGATCGTTCTCGACTCCCCCAAGGGTTGGACGGGTCCCGAAGCCATCGACGGCCGGCCCGTGGAAGGAACATTCCGCGCCCACCAGGTGCCAATCACCGGGCTTGGCAACAATCCCGAACACCTGGCACTCCTGGAACGGTGGATGAGAAGCTACCGACCAGAGGAACTCTTTACCGAGGCTGGCAGATTGAACCCCGATCTGGCTGAGTTGGCGCCTGAGGGAAAGCAGCGGATGGGGGCCAATCCCCACGCAAACGGCGGCATTCTGCTCCACGAGCTGCGAATGCCGGATTACCGTGACTACGGCACTGAGGTACCCGTCGCCGGTACGCCCGGAGTGGGCGATACCCACGTGCTTGGCGCGTTTCTACGCGACGTCGCGCGCGAAAATGCCGACCAGCGCAATTTCCGTGTGTTTGGACCGGACGAGACGATCTCGAATGGTCTTGAGGCACTGTTCGAGGTGACGAACCGGCAGTGGGACGCCCGATCTGCTCCAAACGACGAATACCTGGCGCCGGGCGGGCGTGTGATGGAGATGCTGAGCGAGCATCAGTGCGAAGGCTGGCTGGAGGGTTATCTGCTGACCGGCCGGCACGGAGTATTCAATTGCTATGAGGCATTTATTCACATCATCGATTCCATGTTCAATCAGCACGCAAAGTGGCTCAAGGTCTGCTCACAACTGCCGTGGCGCCGGGAAATTGCCTCGCTGAACTATCTGCTTTCGTCGCACGTGTGGCGGCAGGATCACAACGGGTTTACGCATCAGGACCCTGGCTTTCTGGATCATGTGGTGAACAAGAAAGCCTCGGTCGTGCGGGTATACCTGCCGCCGGATGCAAACTCGCTTCTATCGGTCATGGATCACTGCCTCCGGAGCCACAACTATGTGAATGTGGTAGTCGCAGGAAAACATCCGGCACCTCAATGGCTTTCCATTGACGCGGCGGCCGCGCACTGCGCTGAGGGAATCGGGATATGGCAGTGGGCGGGGAACGACGAAGGCGCCGCACCGGACGTGGTAATGGCGTGCTGTGGAGACGTGCCCACGCTGGAGACACTGGCTGCTGTTGCTATATTACGTGAGCATCTGCCTAACTTGAAGGTGCGGGTGGTCAATGTGGTGGATCTGATGCGGCTGCAGCCGCAATCGGAGCACCCGCATGGTATGAGTGATGTCGATTTCGACCTGATGTTTACCAGGGGACGGCCCGTGATCTTCGCGTTTCACGGTTACCCGAGCCTGATACATCGGCTTACCTACCGGCGCACGAATCACGCAAACATCCACGTTCACGGGTACAAGGAGGAGGGCACCATCACGACGGCGTTTGATATGACCGTACTGAACGAGCTGGACAGGTTTCACCTCGTGATGGATGTGATCCGGCGTGTGCCGGAAATCGGCGATGGCGGCGTCTACCTCAAACAGCAGCTGGAGGACAAGCTGGTGGAGCATCGACAGTACATCTGCAGGCACGGCGAGGATATGCCCGAAATCCGGCACTGGAAGTGGGGCGATCAGGCATGACTGAGAACACCATTGTCACCACCGCCGCCGCGCTTGTGGCAAACGATCGGGGACTTTTGGCGATGGATGAGTCCAACGCCACGTGCAACCGTCGGTTTGCCGATCTGGGGATTCCCGAAACCGAGACGGCACGACGCGCATATCGCGACCTCATCGTTACGGCGCCCGGGCTGAACGAAGCAATCAGTGGGGCGATCCTCGCCGACGAGACGATTCGCGAACATACACTGAAAGGCATTCCGTTTGCGGAGGCTCTTTCCAGCCTCGACATCATTCCGGGGATCAAGGTGGATGCCGGCTCGGTCGATATGCCGGCGCACCCGGGAGAGAAAGTGACCGAGGGGCTGGACGGCCTCCGCGAACGGCTGGGCGAATACGCAAAAATGGGCGCGCGGTTTGCCAAGTGGCGCGCCGTGATTGCGATAGACCAGACAATTCCCAGTGAGGGGTGCATCCAGGCGAACGCCTCCGCGCTGGCCCGATATGCCGCGCTTTGCCAGGAGGCCGGTCTGACGCCGGTAGTGGAGCCGGAAGTCCTGATGGATGGCGCGGACACTCTGGAGCGGTGCAGTGCAGTCACCGAAGCCGTGCTACGCGCGGTCTTCCACCAGCTCTTTCTACAGCGTGTGCGGCTGGAGGGGTTATTGCTCAAGCCTAACATGGTACTGCCCGGTTTGGCGTGCCCTGAGCAGGATTCGGTGGATACCGTGGCTCGCGCAACTGTGGAGTGCCTCCTGCGCGCCGTACCGGCGGCCGTTCCGGGCATCGTGTTCCTCTCTGGCGGACAGCCCGACGAACTGGCCACGGCGCGGCTGAATGCCATGAACCTCCTTTTCAAGGGACGACTGCCATGGCCCGTGTCGTTCTCGTTTTCGCGCGCCGTGCAGCGCCCAGCGCTGGAGCTCTGGAAGGGTGAAGCCGCGAATGTGCCGGCGGCGCAGCGCGCGCTGGTCCATCGGACGCACTGCAATCGTGCCGCACGACGCGGAACTTACACCGCGGCCATGGAACGCGGGTAACCGCCGATCTGGTGCCGTGCGACGCGATCAAGGTGCACTCACAAATTAAGCTACAGTCACCACACGCACCGTGAGATCGCGTGCGGCGCCAGCCCGCGACCAAGTGACGCCGCGCGTCGTCGCGCTGCGGATCCGACCAGCGCATTCGGGTAGGTTACGGCAACGACAAGCGCAGCTCATCGGCGCACAGCAGCCACGTGACTGGCGATGACGCCTGGTTTTTCGGCTTGTTTCACGCCACGACTCGGTAGGAAGGCCCGCCGCAGTGCGTCAGGCTGCGACCGCAATTGCCGTCTATCTCGTCTCCATTGAGGCACCGGTATTTGGGGCCCGGTTCATAGGGATTGAGGTATGATTCGTTCGTACGCTTCGCGCCGATCCCAAAACGCGGGTGGCTGGTTATGGATAGCGTCTTCATCATCGACCCTGCCCGATGCATCGGCTGTCAGGCATGCGTTCATGCCTGTGCGGAGTGCGACACCCATCGTGGCGTCTCGCTGATCCACCTGGAGAGCATCAACCGGGCCGAGACCGTTCAAACCACGCCGCAGGTCTGTATGCACTGCGAAAACCCCACCTGCGCCCAGGTTTGCCCGGCCGATGCCATCAAGCAGACACCGGACGGCGTCGTGCAGTCTTCTCTCAAACCGCGGTGCATCGGCTGCAGCAACTGCGTCCTCGCCTGCCCGTTTGGCGTACCGAAGTACGAGTCTGCTGCGGACCAGATGATGAAGTGCGACCGGTGCTACGATCGCACTTCCGCGGGCAAACGCCCGATGTGCGCCACGGTGTGCCCATCCGAGGCTCTCTATTACGGTTCCATGGAGGAGTGGCGAGCTCGGCGCGGCGGTGCGCTGACCAACAAGTTTCGCTTTGGGCGGCAATCCGTCACCACCATGGTCTATATGGTCCTGCCCGGGAAGTCGGACGATGCCGCCATGCCGGTAATGGACGTACGACTCAGCGACATCGCGATCCGCTCCGGCCGGGTCGCCGCAGGCCAGACAGCGAAGGCGCCTGTATGACAAGGGGTCCAGCATGAGCGGCCGGGCAGAGGAAAAGTGGCGCCGGGATTTCCCGATCGCGTGGAGCAACGACAACTACATTGCGCGGCGCGAATTCACCAAGTTTCTTGTTCTTATCTCCGGAGCGGCCTTCGCGGGCAGCGGGTACTTCGTGCTGCTTCGAGCACGACGCCGGCGGGAGACGCATGCGCGGCCGGTTTTCATCGCCACGCAAGCTGAACTGGCGCCAGGTACCGTCAAGCTCTTTCGCTTTCCAACGGCCGATAGCCCGGCCATGCTGATCCGGCTATCAAACGGCGACTATGCAGCGTATCAGCAGCGCTGCACGCATCTCAGCTGCCCGGTCTACTTTGTGGCTGCCACGGGTCACCTGCAATGCCCCTGCCATAATGGCGCCTTTGACGCCGCGTCCGGCCGCGTGCTCTACGGACCGCCGCCCCGTCCCCTACCCAAGATCACACTTCAGCTGCGGGCTGGAAGAATCTATGCAACCGGGGTCGAGGCGACATGACCAACACCCCTGGCCGGATGCTTGAGCGCCGCCTGCATGCCCTCACCGCATTAATGTCCGTTGCGTTGGTGGTCCTGCTGGTTCAACTGTGGTTGTTGACCATTGCACTCGACGACTACCTGGCGGCTGGTACCGTGGTGGCCGTGCCGGCGTTCGTCGCTTCCGGAACCTGCCTGGCAATCAATGTCCTGATATTGCGCGTGCTCTACCGGGTTGATCGCGGCGCGAAAAATGACGTGCCGTGAACTATCAGGCCTCGGTCGACAAACTCAAGACGACCGCAATGCAGGCTAACGCGGCAATGTACCCGGGTTACTTTGCCCTGGTCATGGCCACCGGCATTGTTTCCACAGCTCTTCTGCTGACCGGGTACAAGACGGCCTCGGGCTGGCTCTTCGCGCTTAATACTGCCGCCTATCCAACGCTGATCGTGGCCACGGCGCTGCGTGCCGCGTTCTTTCCCAGGGCACTCTGGCGCGACCTTACGAACCCCGGAACCGTATTCCTATCTTTCACATTCGTGGCAGGTACGGGCGTGCTTGGCGTTCAGTTTGCCCTGCGGAGTTACACCACCATCGCGCTGGGTCTGTGGGCTGTGGCGGCCACCACCTGGTTGGTGCTGAGCTACTTCAGCATCGGAGTCCTCACCTTCAAGAACGCGCAGACGCCTCCTGAATCGATCAATGCTAGCTGGTTAATAGCTATCGTCGGCACACAATCTGTGGTTGTGCTGGGCACGATTCTCGCTCCTCACGTGCATGGCCAGAAGATCGCTCTTCTCGTGGCGATGTGCGGCATGTGGGGCATAGGCGTCGCCCTGTACCTTGTGTTCATCACCCTGGTGATCTACCGGCTCTTCTTTGTGCGCATGGACGCTGCGGAGATGATGCCGCCGTACTGGATAGTTTTGGGCGCCACTGCAATCAGTTCGCTTTCCGGCGCCACGCTTCTGCAGGCTGCCGGGAAGGTGGCTTTCCTCCATGATATCGCCCCCATGATTGAAGGGTTGACGCTGCTCTTGTGGGCCTGGAGCACGTGGTGGATTCCGATGCTGGTGATCTTTGGAATCTGGAGGCATGGCATACGGGGTGCGCCGCTGCGGTATCACCCCTCTTTCTGGAGCCTGGTGTTCCCCATCGGAATGTATACAGTGGCCACGTTTCGTCTGGCAGTTACGGCCGGCATTCCACTTCTGGCGTCCATTCCACGAGTCATGGTATGGGTAGCCTCTGCCGCCTGGACCGTCACCATGCTGGGACTGCTGCGCTCGATCGCGAACTGGATACGTGTCGCAGTCATCGCCGAAGACGGCAACCGGCAGCGGCATCGGACACCAGGGGCCGGATGATGACCGATCTGGACTACAAGGCAATCTTGAACGGAGCTTGCGCCTCAGCGCTGCTGGTGGTCGCCATCTATCTCGGATCGGGCCGTCTGAAGGACTTTGATCCAGCGCTTATTGCCTACACGAGTGCCGTTGTATTCGCAACTTTCGGCATTGTGTACCGATACTCGGTTTGGCTGCAGAAACCGCCTACGCGCCTTTACTGGCGGCGGGGTTGGCAGCTTTTTCTCCGTCCTACCCGCTTACCGCGCAATCTCCTTACGCTTGGCGGCGTCTTCTGGCGGAATATGGTCGTGCAGACCTTTATCGAGCGGCGAAGCCATGCACGGTGGCTGGCTCATTTTCTGCTCTCATGGGGATGCATCGTGGCTGTGGCCGTTACGTTCCCACTGGTCTTCGGATGGGTGCATTTCGAGGCGGATCCGCATAATCCCATTGCCTATCGGGCGTTTCTATTTGGCATACATGCCGGCACTTTCCCGGCTGCATCTGTGGTGGGCTGGATGACGTTCCATGTGCTGGATTTCTGCGCTGTCGCCGTGATACTTGGAATGGTGCTGGCCATGCGGCGGCGGATGGTTGACCGCGGCGCGATGACGGTACAGCAGTTCTCCATGGATTTTCTGCCGCTCATTCTGCTTTTCGCCGTCTCGATGACAGGGCTTATGCTCACCGTCAGCTCGCTCTGGCTGCGCGGCTACTCTTACAGCTTTATTGCACTGATACACGCCTTCAGCGTTATCGTGACCCTGCTCTATCTTCCGTTTGGTAAGTTCTTCCATGTGTTCCAGAGGCCGGCAAACCTCGGCGTGTACTTTTACAAGCTCGAGGGCGCCGACGGCTGTCAGGCAGCGTGCATCCGCTGCGGCTCGAGCTTCGGCTCGGAGATGCATGTGAATGACCTTAAGACGGTGCTTGCGGAGCTTGGAATGGACTACACGTTTGACGACGGTACGCACTACCACGATGTGTGCCCTGCGTGCAAACGGCGGCTGATGGCAACCAGCCAACTGGAGCGTCTTGAATCGGTTGGTGGTACCGGATTCGTCTGATCACCCGTAAGGAAAGGTTGACTTATGGCACGGCCACCGCTCTCTCTTCACCAACTGGAGGCCAAATACGGGCCGCATCCAAAGCGACAGCCGTACGGCGGCTGGCAGGATACAGATCCGCCGGAAAAGCTGGTGGCGACCCATTGCTGTTTTTGCGGTCAGCAGTGCGGCATTCAACTCAAGGTGCGCGGTAACCGTGTTGTAGGCTTTGAGCCGCGCGAGGACTTTCCGTTCAACCGGGGAAAACTGTGTCCCAAGGGCGTAAAGCGGTACATGCAAAACGAGCATCCGGATCGTTTGCACCACCCGCTGAAGCGCACGGATAGTGGTTTTGTGCCGATCAGTTGGGACGAGGCGCTGGATACCACCGTTGCAGCGATCAAACGCATTCAGCAGGAGTTCGGCAAGGACTCCTTCGCCGTGCTCTCCGGGGTATCCATGACGAACGAGAAGTGCTACCTCGCCGGTAAATTCGCGCGTGTTGCACTACAAACAGCGAATATCGATTACAACGGCCGCTTGTGCATGGTCTCTGCCGGCGCCGGCAACAAGAAGGCGTTCGGAATCGACCGCGCTGCGAACTCATGGGCCGATATACCCCTGGCGGATGTCATCCTGGTGACCGGGGCGAATGTTGCGGAGTGCGCGCCTATCACCACCGATTATATCTGGCGGGCGCGCGATCGTGGCGCCAGGCTCATCATGATTGATCCTCGTGTGACGCCGCTGGCGCGCACGTGTGATCTGCACATTCCGGTACGACCCGGCGGCGACGCAGCGCTGTTGAATGGAATCCTGCATGTGGTGATCGAGCGGGGTTGGGTCGACGAGGAGTTTATCGCGGCGCATACAACCGGTTTCGATGAGGTTCGGCAAGCCGTGAAAGCATATACGCCAACAATGGCCGGCGCGATGTGCGGTGTACCTCCGGAGCTGATCGTTCGGGCGGCCGAAATGTGGGGTCCTGCCAGGACCAGCTTTCTCCTCCATGCCCGCGGAATCGAGCACCATATCCAGGGCGTCGACAACGTGGTGGCCTGCATCAACCTCGTGCTTGCCTCCGGCAGAATCGGGCGACCAGGATGCGGTTACGGCACCATTACGGGCCAGGGCAATGGTCAGGGCGGGCGCGAACACGGCGGCAAGTGCGACCAGCTGCCGGGCAACCGGGATATCAGCAATCCTGAGCACCGTAAATACGTGGCCGAGGTTTGGGGTATTGCCGAATCCGAACTGCCGGGCAAGGGGCTGACAGCTCAGGAAATCATCGAGGCGATGCATGCAGGCGAGATCAAGGGCTTGTTTTCGATCTGCTTCAATCCACTTGTGTCGCTTCCAGACGCGCAATTCACCAGAGAGGCTCTAAACCGGCTGGAGCATTACAGCGTCGTCGAGTTTTTCCTCAGTGAAACGGCACAGCATGCCGACATTGTGCTGCCCGGTTCGCTTCAGGAAGAAGATGAGGGCACCACGACCAGCGCAGAGGGCAGGGTAATCCGCATTCGCAAGGCCGTTGACCCTCCCGGCGAGGCACGGGTCGATTGGCACATCATGCTGGATATAGCGCAGCGAATGGGTCGCGGTGAGTACTTTCAGTACGAAACAGTCGAGGAGATTTTCGATGAGCTTCGCCTGGCGTCGAAGGGTGGTACGGCCGATTATTACGGAATAACGTATGATCGGATCGAGCGGAATCAGGGCGTGTTTTGGCCCTGCCCGAGTCTGGATCACCCCGGAACACCTCGCCTCTTCGAAGATCTGCAGTTCTCCACGCCAGACAGGAAGGCGCACTTCAACGTAGTGGAAGCGCGTCCGCCCGCTGAGCCACCGGATGAAGAGTATCCTGTTGTTCTTACTACGGGACGCGTCGTTAGCCAGTACCTCAGCGGGACGCAAACGCGCCGTATCGGTGCACTGGTTGACCAGTATCCGGCACCACTGGTCGAAATGCATCCACAACTGGCGGAGACTATCGGCGTACAGTCCGGTGATCGTGTCACGGTAGAAAGCCGGCGCGGCCGGGTGACCCTGGAGGCAAGCGTGGTCACCACCATCCGCGAGGACACCATCTTCATTCCATACCACTGGCCCGGTGAGCAGTCGGCCAATGTGCTGACGATCCGCGCGTTGGACCCTGTCTCACACATCCCTGAGTTCAAGTCATGCGCCTGTCGCGTGCGCAAGGCTGGTCGAGAGGCGCAGGTAGGCGGGAGTCGCGCAGTCGACGCGGGTTGAGGGCGTGGAACCACCCCACCCCAACCAGGATTCCTGCGCTCTCCTGCCGGCTTGGGCCGGAGCGGCAGACCGTTACCGGGGAACCGCCTCCGGGAAGCTGGTACTACCCGCTGTGAAACTGAAGCTCGCCGGCTCCGGCGGCGTCCGCAGTGATGTGATCGCCATCCTTGAACTCTCCGGCGAGGAGCATTCGCGACAGCGGGTCGATGATCAGCTTCTGTATTGCGCGCTTCAGAGGCCTGGCGCCGTAAACCGGGTCGTATCCGGCGACTGCGATGGCCTGCCGGGCAGCGTCGCTGAGGTTCAGTGTCAGCTTTCGCTCTGCCAGACGCTTTCGCAGAAGGGCCAACTGTATCTCCACGATCTGCTTGATCTGCTCAACGGAGAGCGTTGAGAAGAGAATCACCTCGTCGACGCGGTTCAGAAACTCCGGTCGGAACCAGGCGCGAACTTCCTCCATCACGCGCCGCTCCATCTCGTCGCGGTCCACCAGCGCCAGCTCCTGGATAACCTGGCTGCCTATGTTACTGGTCATTATCACCACAGTATTCCGGAAGTCGACCGTGCGGCCCTGGCCATCAGTCAGCCGGCCGTCGTCGAGGACCTGAAGAAGCGCGTTGAAGACGTCTGGGTGCGCCTTCTCGATCTCATCGAAGAGGATTACGCAGTAGGGCCGGCGGCGCACGGCTTCCGTCAACTGACCGCCCTCGTCGTAACCCACATAGCCGGGCGGAGCGCCGATCAACCGCGCCACGGTGTGCTTTTCCATGTATTCGCTCATATCGATGCGCACCAACGCTCGGTCGTCATCAAACAGAAACTCGGCAACGGCGCGCGCCAGCTCGGTTTTACCCACCCCGGTAGGCCCAAGAAAGATGAAAGATCCGATGGGCCGGTTCGGGTCGGCCAGTCCGGAGCGAGAGCGGCGCACGGCGTTTGCCACCGCCTGTACCGCCTGTTCCTGGCCGACGACGCGCGCATGGAGCCGGTCCTCCATCTGGATCAGCTTTTGCATCTCGCCTTCCAGCAGGCGCGAAACAGGAATGCCGGTCCATTTGGCCACAACTTCTGCGATGTTATCCGGCGTCACTTCTTCCTGAAGCAGTGCATTGCCGCCCGTCTGCACGGCAGCCAATTCACCTTGCTGCTGCTCCAGCTTCAGGTTCAGCTCGTGCATCGCGCCGTAGCGAAGCTCAGCCACCTTCTGGAGGTCTCCCGAACGCTCGGCACTTTCAGCGTTCATGCGCGTCTGTTCGAGTTCCTGTTTGGTGGCGCGTATAGTTTCGATCACCTGCTTTTCGTTCGCCCAGCGAGCCCTCAAACGACTGTTCACCTCACGAAGTTCGCCAAGCTCCTGCTCCAGGAAATCCAGGCGCTCTTTACTGGCGGCGTCGGTCTCCTTGCCCAGAGCAACACGTTCGATCTCGAGCTGTCGCACGCGACGCTCTACGTCGTCGATTTCAGCGGGAACCGAATCGATCTCGATACGCAGCCCTGAGGCAGCTTCATCCACCAGATCGATGGCTTTGTCGGGGAGGAACCGATCGGCAATGTACCGGCTGGAGAGCACGGCAGCGGCGACGAGCGCGGAATCGGTGATGCGGATTCCGTGGTGCACCTCATACTTCTCCTTGAGGCCACGCAGAATTGCGATGGTATCTTCAATAGATGGCTCGTCAACGTACACCGGCTGAAAACGGCGCTCCAGCGCAGCGTCCTTCTCAATGTATTTGCGGTACTCATCCAGGGTGGTTGCTCCCACGCACCGCAGTTCACCGCGTGCGAGCATCGGCTTCAGCATGTTGGAGGCGTCGATGGCGCCTTCCGCGCTGCCTGCGCCGACGAGCGTGTGCATCTCGTCGATGAACAGAATGATGGCGCCGTCACTGTCGGCAATCTCTTTCAGCACGGACTTCAGGCGGTCTTCAAACTCGCCGCGGAACTTGGCGCCTGCGATCAGCGCTCCCAGGTCCAGCGCCACCACGCGCTTATCCTTGAGTCCTTCGGGTACGTCCCCGGCGATGATTCGCTGCGCCAGGCCCTCCACAATAGCGGTTTTGCCTACGCCCGGCTCTCCAATCAGCACGGGATTGTTCTTGGTTCGCCGGCTGAGGACCTGGATGGTGCGCCGAATCTCTTCGTCGCGCCCGATTACGGGATCGAGTTTCTGCTGGCGCGCCAGTTGTGTAACGTCGCGGCCGTAGCGTTCCAGCGCTTGATACTTCTCTTCGGGGTTCTGGTCGGTGACGCGCTGACCGCCGCGCACCCCGGCCAGCGCCTTCAGCAGCGCCTCTGGTGTGACTCCCTGCGCGCGCAAGAGGTTTGCGGCGCTGGCCTGCCGCTCCTCTACCAGCGCCATCAAGAGATGTTCGGTGCTGACGTACTCATCCTTCATGCGCTGAGCAATATCAAAAGCCGCATTCAACACGGAGCGCATCCTCGGCGCCATTGACGCGCCGGCCTCGCCGCCACTGACCACCTTGGGACTGCGTTCGATTTCAGCCGCCACCTGCTGATCGAGCAGCGCCGTGTTTGCACCCAGTTTCTGAAGAATCGGAACCGTGAGTCCTTCATCCTGGCGAAGTAGCGCGGCCAGCAGGTGCTCGGTATCCACCTGGCTGTTTCGCGCCGTCTCAGCGATCGCCTGTGCCGACTGCACCGCTTCCTGTGCTTTGATCGTGAACTTGTCTAGTCGCATTGAGTCGGGTCCTGTAGGCTCGACGGAGCATCAAGTCCCCGGAGCCGTAAATGATTGTTCTATAATCATACTACTTTAGTGTGATACCATAATGTTCCATAAAGCTCGGAAAAACTACACAACCCTCGGTGTGCATTTGGCCGGATGCAATGAGGTTCGCTTGAGGGTATACCATCGGCAGCGTTGCCACCACCCATGCTTCTGCCTTACCGACGTGTGATTCGCCCCCTGCTGATGCGCCTCGACCCGGAAGACGCGCACCGGCTGGCGCTTCGCATCCTCTCCCTTTGCGCCAGTACCGGGTGGTTTGATCCGCGGCGGGCGTTCTCACCGACCGGCCTGCGAGTTACCGTGGCCGGCGTTGAATTCCCAAACGTGGTCGGCCTGGCCGCCGGCTGCGATAAAGACGCCGCTGCGGCCCCATTGTGGGCGCGGTTCGGCTTTGGGTTCACGGAAATCGGCACCGTAACAGCGCAGCGGCAGGGCGGCAATCCGCGACCGCGCGTTTTCCGTTTTCCGCAGGATCAGGCGATCATAAACCGGCTCGGATTCAATAGTCAGGGATCGGAGGCCGTCGCAGCTCGCTTGACCCGCCTGGCGCTTCGGGGTTGGCGCCGCGTCCATCCGATCGGGATAAACATCGGCAAGCAGCGGTCGGCCGGTTCAGACGAAGAGACCGTGGCTAGTTATATGGAGGCGCTCCGCTGGCTTGCACCATTGGCTGACTACGTGGTGGTGAACGTATCGTCGCCGAACACGGTGGGTCTGCGTGAATGGCAAGCCCGCGCACGGTTAGAGCAGCTGCTGCGTCCCATTCGCGAGCGGCTGGACGACAGCGTGTCCGACACAGCTCCCCGCGCCACGCCACTCTTCGTGAAGCTCTCTCCGGATATGGACGAGTTTGAACTCGGCAATGCTTTGGAAGCGGCGTTCGCATGCCGCGTGGATGGTCTTATAGCTACCAACACTACATTGTCGCGTGCCGGACTGAGCTGCGAGACCAGCGAGGAGGGCGGCCTGAGCGGCCAGCCCCTGCGCGAGCGTGCACTGGCAGCGCTCCGCTGGCTCTACCGGCACTCCGGTGGTGGTATGCCGCTGATTGGCGTTGGAGGAATCGGTACCGGCGCCGACGCGTGGGAGCGTATCCTGGCGGGCGCAACGCTGGTTCAACTCTACACTGCGCTGGTGTATCAGGGACCCAACCTGGCTCGGTCGATCAACCGCGACCTGATGCGGCGGATGCAGGAGAGCGGCGTGCGGCACGTATCGGAAGTGGTGGGCGCCGAGGCTGGAAAAACCTCAAAGGGCTGAGAGGGACCGGTGCGACCCGTTACCGGCCCCCCCCATCAAAACAATGGAAGGATGTCCTTCCAAAAGGTAAAGCGAGTTTTTGGGCAAAAAAAGTTCCACTTTTCCGAACCTTTTTTGAAAAAAGTTGTGAGTACGAGGAATATGTGTTATAAACGCGAGCGTTGCCACCGCCTCGCAAGAGGCGTTAACCGTGGACGGAGTGACTGAGAAGGGTCCCACATCGTGACGGAGTCGCGCTGCCTGAGCGCTGGAAAGCCCGCGTTGGGACCAGGTCGGCGCACGAGACCCCTGTGGGTACCGAGGCGTGTACAGAGCCGTCCGGCGTGTTGAAGTTTCACTCTGTTTCTGCGGGTTTACCATCTACAACCTCATCGCCTGATCGGGCCACAGCCTATGCCTGGCCGGTTCGCGACGCCGCTGCCCGCTACTTTTACGGCGCTGCAGCTGTCGGGGCGGCAATAGGCAATGGCAGTGCGTTTCGCGTCTGTTCAGCCTCTAGCTCTGAGAACACCCTGTTTTCATTTCGTTACTGAACCGACGGCGGTGCCGCGCCGCCCCGGTTTCACCGAGTTGTGGTGAAGTTCGAGATGAGCGGGATCGATACTCCCGCGGCGCGTGCGAATGCGGTTTTCGCCGTGCCACCCATCTCGGTGCAGATCTCTTAGCGGGTCCGGACGGCGAGGCAGAGCGGACCCTTGACTTGCCGCCCGGTTGTTGAGTATGCTTGTTTTGGCGCTCTCCACTTGAGAGTGCCAAAAACACAGGCGGCGGCGCTCTGCTGCGCTGCGTGCCCGAAACCCGAATTGAACAGTCTGCCAGGAGGAGATACGATGGCATTAAGGCCGCTTCGCGACAAAGTGGTGGTAAAGCCCAGCGAAGAAGAAGATAAGACCTCCGGCGGGATCTTTTTGCCCGACTCGGCAAAAAAGAAGCCGCAGGAAGGGAAAGTGGTAGCCGTAGGTACCGGCCGCGTGCTGGATGACGGCAAAGTGAAGAAGATTTCGGTGAAAAAGGGCGACACCGTGATCTACTCCAAGTATGGCGGCACCGAAATCACCGTGGAAGGTGAGGACCTGGTGCTTCTGGACGAGGATCAGATTTTCGCGATCGTAGAGCGCTAACTGCCGAACAGGCCGGAGGAACACAGATGGCTGCAAAACAGCTGAAGTTTGATGAGGAGGCTCGCCGCGCACTGGAGCGGGGCGCCAATACCGTGGCCAACGCCGTAAAGGTGACCCTTGGACCCAAGGGGCGCAACGTTGTTCTGGATAAGAAGTGGGGCTCACCCACCATTACCAAGGACGGCGTTACCGTGGCCAAAGAAGTAGAGCTGGAAGACCCGTACGAGAATATGGGCGCCCAGCTTGTCAAGGAGGTCGCCAGCAAGACCAACGACGTGGCTGGCGATGGCACCACCACCGCGACCGTGCTGGCGCAATCCATTGTGAATGAAGGACTGCGATACGTTTCGGCCGGTGGCAACCCGCTGCTGGTGAAAAAGGGCATCGAGATGGCGGTTGACGCTGCCGTTGCGGCCCTCAAGAAGATGGCCGTGGAGGTCAAGGGTGACAAGGCAATGGTAGCCAGCGTTGCTAGCATTGCTGGAAACGACTTGGAGATTGGCAACCTGGTCGCCGACGCTATCGAGAAGGTGGGTCAGGATGGCGTTATCACTGTGGAGGAGAGCAAAAGCCTGCAGACCTATACCGACTTCGTAGACGGTATGCAGTTTGATAAAGGCTACATCTCGCCCTACTTCGTTTCGGACGCTGAGAGGATGGAAGCGGTTATCGAGAATCCGCTGATCCTCATCCACGAGAAGAAGATCTCTTCCGCAGCCGACGTGATTCCGCTGCTGGAGAAGCTGGCGCAGCAGCGCCGCTCTCTGGTGGTGATCGCTGAGGACCTGGATGGTGACGCACTGCCTACGCTTGTTCTGAATAAGGTTCGCGGTATCGTGAACTCCGTCGCAGTCAAGGCGCCGGGCTTTGGAGACCGCCGTAAGGCTATGCTTGAGGACATTGCCATTCTTACGAAGGGCACGTTCGTCAGTGAAGATATCGGCGTGAAGCTCGACAAGATCGACTTCACGATGCTTGGAACGGCCGAGAAGGTGGTTGTCGGCAAGGATGAGACCACGATCATCAACGGCGGTGGTGGCGAAAGCGCCATTATGGGCCGCATCAGCCAGATCAAGAAGCAGATCGAAGACACCGACTCCTCGTACGACAAGGAGAAGCTGCAGGAGCGCCTGGCAAAACTTGCCGGAGGCGTAGCCGTCATCAAGGTCGGCGCCGCCACCGAGACGGAGCTGAAGGAGAAGAAGCACCGGTTTGAAGATGCGCTCTCCGCAACGCGAGCAGCTGTGGAAGAAGGTATCGTCCCGGGCGGCGGCGTGGCACTGCTGATGGTCCAGGCATCACTGGACAAAGTCAAGGGTGGCGCCGACGAAACGCACGGCATCAACATCGTGCGCCGCGCCCTCGAGGAGCCGCTTCGCCAGATTGCCGAGAACGCCGGTTTCGAAGGCTCCGTCGTGGTGAACAAGGTCAAGTCGCTGCCGAAGGGTCACGGCTTCAACGCAGCCAGCGAAACCTACGGCGACATGATCAAGGCCGGCGTGAGCGATCCGGTCAAGGTGACCCGCTCTGCGCTGCAGAACGCCGCATCGATCGCTTCACTGGTGCTGACCACCGAGGCGCTCGTGGTGGAAAAGCCTGAGAAGAAACCGGCCCCTGCGCCGGGTGGCGGCGGCGGTGGCATGGACTACGACATGTAGTTCACGGTCCTACCGTGTTCCAGGCTCACCGGCCATGGAGAAGCATCACCGGATGCTCCTCCATGGCCGGTTTTGCGCCTATCGAATCGATTTCCAGGCTGCCCAAGCAGGCTTGGGCTGGTCATTTGCCGTGCGCAATCCATACCATAAGCCCGCTGAAGGATTGTCGTGCAGCGTAAACCAGAAGACCGGTCCGATACCGGGTTGCTGCGCCAGCTCCGTAAAAGCCTCGACAAGGTTCGCGGCTTCCCGAGCCTCGGCACGCACGTCACCCGTGCGCGCTGCCCAGCCGATCTCCGTCACCCACACAGCCGCAGCGCCCTGACGCGGGAGCGCCGCAACGAGCGCCTTTCGAAATGCAGTGTAATAGGCGTCGATCACTCCACTGGCTACCCGGCTGTCGGAATCTGGGTAGAGATGCAATCCCCATGCATCAACGGGCGCACCCCCACATTCAGCCGGCAGATCACTCCAGCCATCAAGTTGATTCCCAGCCGAGACGGTGGCGCGAATGTATTCGGTGGCAACGTTGGCCGCCACGCTGTGCGTAAAGCCTGCCGTCAGTATTCCGCCCGCAACCACCAGTGAACCTGGAGAGCACGCGCGTACCGTCTTCCAGGTTTCGGTCAGCAGCCAGGCGAAGTTGCTGGGATAGAGGTAGGAGCCGCCAGGCAGCACGCCTGGGGCGCCGGGCGAGTGGCGCGTCCAGCAGTTCGGCTCGTTCCACACCTCCCAGGCGCGCACCTGCGGAAACGCTTTGAGCAGCGGAAGCAGCGCATCTGCGCACCAGGCGCGTAGATACGGATTTGAGCCGTCACCGCTCCCGGTTTCGGCGCTTCCCTGCAGCCACAGCTTCTGCCCGCCGTGCCAGGATCCGGCATCCAGCAGACCAAGCGGCTGAACATGCTCCCGGATCAGATTTCGAATCACCACCTGGTAGGCGGCCGTCACGGCGCCACTCCAGCGTTGGCAGCCGGGCGGCAGCCGGAACTCAACCCGCGCCCAGCGAGCGCCGGCGCCATGGAGCTCTCTTGCTTCAGGCTCCGTCAGAAGCACATGCCGCTGATCATCCACGGCCCAGCCGTCGGAAAGAGCCTTGCAAAACGGAACGGCGGCCGGATGGAGTTCTGGAGGATGCGCTGCAGCCACCCTGGTGGACATGATCAGCGGTAGGATCGCGATAGCGGCTCGAATTGAGTTTGACGCCGCACGGCGCCGAACACTATAATGAAGCGTGACCATTCGACCCATCGATCGGCTTAATCCCCCTTTCGCAACTTTGGACGCCGTGTTGTTTGACCTGGATAATACGCTTATCGAGACGCACATCGACTTCCCAGCGATGAAGGCCGAAGTGCGAGTGGTGGCAAAACAGTATAGTGTGAGCCTTCCGGATGATGGTGACGTGCTGGGACTGGTGGCTGCAGGAGCGTCCGCGGTCAGAGCCGAGCGCGGCATTGCCGAATCGGTACGGTTCGAAAGCGCTGCTCTACGCACGATTGAGGAGATTGAGCGGCGCCAGTGCGCCGCTCCGGTGCAACTGGCGGGCGCGTCCGACCTCCTGCGACTGCTGCGGAGCCTTGGCGTTGGTGTGGGTGTGGTGACGCGCAACTGCCGTGCCGTTGCCGACGCGCTGCTTGCGGCCGGCGACCTCGTACCGGACGTGCTACTGGCCCGAAATGACGTACCGGCCGTAAAGCCAAACCCTGACCACCTGCTCCGTGCGCTGGAGGCAATTTCGCACGCCACTCGCCGGAGAGTCGATGCCGGCAACAGTGCAATGGCAGGAGATCACACGATGGACGTTCGGGCTGGCAGGGCGGCCGGTATGCTAACCGTCGGATTTCTTCGTGGGCGTGACGCCAAGTTCTTTGCACGGGAGATGCCCGAACTGCTGTTCGAGGGTCCTCAGGCGATGTTGGAGATGGTGCTCGCGTCTGCTCCAACATATGTGTGAGGAGAAGCTCGGCGCTACGCGCCTGTCGATTGCCATCGTCAACTGGAATACGCGCGAGTTGCTGATGCAGGCGCTTGGCAGCATTATCTCCGCGCCGCCGCAAGGCGGATGTGACATCATTGTCGTGGACAACGCCTCCAGCGATGGCAGCGCCGACGCGGTGGCGGCCGGCTTTCCTGAGGTGAGGCTTGTTGCCAATGCCACTAATGTGGGATACGCGGCCGGCAACAATCAGGCACTTGCTCTGGCACGATCACCGTATACTCTTCTGCTCAATCCCGATGTAATCGTACCGCCGGGAGCCCTGGATGTGGCTCTGGCCCGTATGGAGCGCCATCCGAAATGTGGGGCGCTTGGCGTACGGCTGGTGCACCCGAACGGTGAAGTGCAGCGTTCGGTGCGCGGCTTTCCACGCCCCGTGGCGCTGTTGTGCGAAATGACCGGTCTGGCCGCAGTTTTTTCGAACAGCCGGTGGATTGCCGCGTATCGCATGCCGTGGTTCAACTATTCGCACGAAGCGGAGGTGGATCAGCCGATGGGCACGTTTCTGCTCCTCCGCACGGAAGTGGCCGCTGAGGTTGGCCCGATGGATGAGGCGTTCCCAATCTTCTTTAATGAGGTGGACTGGTTGTACCGGTGCAAACAGCGTGGCTGGAGCGTCTGGTTCACACCAGACGTCGAGATCGTACACTACGGTGGCGCCAGTACTTCGCAGGTGGGCGCCAAAATGGCTTGGGAATCGCACTACGGGCTCATGCACTACTATCGCAAACACTATGGCGGCGCCCTCCACGCTCCGGTCCGATGGCTGATCGGCGCCGCATCGTGGTTGCGTGCAGCGGTTCTCGCGAACCGGCGCGCCAGGATTTCCCGGACCAGTTAAGCCTACTATGGATGTGAGCATCGTCATCTTGAGCTGGAATACACGCGACCTGCTCGCATCGTGTCTCCGCTCGATTGCGGCCGATCCACAGGCGCCGCCACACGAGTTGATTGTGGTTGACAACGCCAGCGAAGATGGCAGCCGCGAGATGGTTCGCGAACAGTTTCCGAACGTGCGCCTGCTGGTAAACCCGGTCAACCTCGGCTTTGGCGCGGGTAACAACACGGCGATACCCGTGGCGCTCGGACGCTATGTACTGTTTCTTAACTCCGACACCCTGGTGCACGCCGGCGCGCTGGCCGGCCTCATCGCATATGCCGACGCGCGCCCCGTCGTGGGAATCGTGGGACCGAAGCTGCTGAACGATGACGGATCCCTGCAGTATTCGTGCCGCCGATACCCCACTCTAGGCGCCGGATTCTTCCGCAACACCCCGCTGGGACGACTGTTTCCCAACAACAGGTTTGCGTCCGACTACCTGATGCAGAATTGGCCACATCAGGAAGCAATGGATGTGGACTGGGTCTCGGGCGCGGCGCTGATGATTCGCAGGGAGGTGTTGGACGAAACTAAGGGTTTTGACGAAGAGTTCTACTTCTACTGCGAAGACCTCGAACTGTGCTGGCGGGTCAACCATAGTGGGCGCTGGAAGGTGAGCTACTATCCGCACTCGGTGGTGACACACTCGATCGGGCGCAGTAGTGACAAGGCGCCGACGCGGATGACCTGGGAGTTTCATCGCAGCCAGTACCTTTTTTACCGCAAGCACTACCGCGCAACCACACTCTTCTTCGCGCGGCCGCTGATACCCCTTGGCATTGTTCTGCGCGCCACGGGTCAGATGACGCGCTATCGCGTAAACTACTGGCGCCGACGCCTGCGCAAGCGCCGCAAACCGGGTGGCGACCAGCAATGAGCCAGAAGCGTAAACAGCCGACGCCACCAACTGCGGTTACTCTGAAGGTCCTGGTGGTGGATCACAACACACTCTCACCACGCGAGTGGTGGGCAGCGGCGCTGTTGTGGGCGGCAGCGGCGTTGGCTCCGCTGCTGGCCGGTACATTTGCC
Organism: Armatimonadota bacterium; assembly: GCA_028871815.1. Classification (NCBI taxonomy): domain Bacteria; kingdom Bacillati; phylum Armatimonadota; species Armatimonadota bacterium. Next base: position 107,644 of record JAGWMJ010000007.1, read on the forward strand.
TACCCACCCCACTTTTCGTTCATGGCGCCGCAGGGATTGGTTCCATGGCTACAGGCCGCCGGCGGTCCGGTATGTGAGTTGTGCGCGGCCGCTGCACTGGCTATCTGCGTTATCGACTCGCAGCGCCACCCGGTTTCCGAGCACCCCGTGCCGGCGCTGGTGCCGGCCACCGCAATGCTCTGTGGGTGGGCCGCACTCTCGCTGATTCGAAGCCGCGACCTCGCCATGAGCCTCGACACGCTTGGCGTACTGTTCAGCAGCATCGCATTTGTGTGGTCTGCTTTGCGTCTCAGCCGTAACCGTGCCTTCTGCGCCCTACTTCTTCTGGCCATTGTTACAGCAGCCGGTATTACCGCACTGCTTGGCATACAGGAGTATCTCTACCAGTGGAAACTTGGCGCTCCGCAACATCGCACGTTTTCCACATTTATCAATCCGGACTTTCTTGCCGGCTACCTCACGATCGCCATTCCCCTTACGGGAGCGGCGGTGGTGGCTGCGCGCGATACGCTGTGCCGGTGGGGATGCGGCGTAGCCCTTGCGGCAGAGAGTTCGTGCCTGCTCCTGACCGGCTCGCGCGCCGGCGCCGGCATCACCTTCCTCGCGATGCTCCTCTGGCTAGCGCTGATGATGGCCGGCAGGTGCACAGCGCGTCGCAGGCGACGGATCGGCGCATCGCTGCTTACAGTTGGCATTTTCGCTGTTCTTGCATCCGCTCCAACGCTGCTGCGCGTTGTTGGACCAGCGCCGGCGGCTGCCGGCAAACCGGCCGGCATCGAACAGGACATCGCGCATACGGCGGCAGAGGAAACGCACTCCGTGGCATTCCGCCGGTACACCTGGCTGGGCGCGATGGCGGTGGCTGAAGCAAATCCGATTATCGGTGTTGGCGTAGGCACGTTCGAGGTGAGTTACCCGCGCTACTCCATAACCGGCTACACCGCGCATGCGCACAACAGCCTGCTCCAGTGGATGGATGAAACGGGTTTGGTCGGAGTCGTGTGCCTGCTTACCGCGCTAGCGGCTGCCGCGGCATACACCACCCACATGCTGCTGCGTATTGGGAGATCGGGTGGCGCCGAGGACGTGGAGCGGAGCGCCAGTGACGGACTGACTGGCTTTGAGGCGTCGGCAGCACGCCTGTTCTCGTCGTGGTCGGTTCTCCTGTCTGGGTTGATAGCCAGTATAGCCGGATCGTTGCTGCACACGCTGATCGATTCGGATTGGTACGTCACGGGCACGCTGATCACGCTGGTCGGCGTTGTGGCGCTGGCGATCGGCATAGCGAGAAGCTTCCTGGAGGATCGCTCAGAATCGCGGCGCAAGCCGGGCCGGGAAGTGTGGCTGGCTGCCTCAGCGCTCATCGTTGTAATAGCTTGGCGGGCGCTAGCCACCGGCACGGCACGGCTGTGGAGGATGCAGGGCGCGGCCCTGGTAGCGTCTGGCCAGTCGCAGCAGTCAGTTCTGGATGCCTATAGGACTGCTGTATGGTTCGACCCGCTGGATGTGGAAACCAGGATGGATCTGGCTGAGGTTTTGAACCGCACCGACGCCGACGCTGCGCTGCGGCAGTTACGGACCGCAGTGCTGGATGCGTCGATCGGAAAGACGTGGTACCGCCTTGGAAGCCAATACCTTGCCATGCACCACCCACGGAGAGCGGTGGCCGCGTATCGCAACGCACGTGTCGCCGAGCCTCACAACCTCCAGACGCTTCACGCGCTTGCCGCCGAGATGCGGAACGAGGGCGCCATCGCAGAGTGGCAGGGGATTTGCCGCGAGATGGCTGCTCTGGAAAACTCGCCCTATGGCCAGGTGCTGGCGGTACCGGAGCACGTTGAGACGGAATATGCCTGGGCACACGCGCAGTTAGGCGATTACGCGGCCAGCCAGGGCAGCTGGCCGGCTGCTGCTGGTGAGTATGCCAAGGCGGATGCCGTAATGAAGTTGTGGTGGCCCACGCGCAACCTGCTGATCAACGCACTGACTCCGGCCAGCACACGACAGCGGTTAACGGACCTCTATGCCCATGTACTAGACGGTTGGGCCAGCTGCTTGATGCATCTGGGCGCGACTGCGGCCAGCCAAATTCGGGCGGTTCGGAGCGAGCAGGCAGCGTTTCTGCAGCAGCGCGCACAGGATGCCGCCAACCCCAAGCCGCCCGGATCCGGCTAGGCGACTGGTGCACACCCAGGGCTCTGCATGTCACTATGCAGGCGGCTATGTGTCTAACCGGGCGATGCTGACAGCAGAACTCGATCTGCGAACTGAGCTTAGGCGACGCCGACCGACGCAGTCGACCCGGGGGATCCCGGAAGCGCCAGACGGACTGGTAACGATGTGCAAGACTCTATGGTGGGTGCTGGCGCTGGTCGCGCTGTCAATGGCGCCGATAGTCGCCTCCGCAACCGGCGAAGTTGCGGCAACGCCCGCGATTGTGGCTCCGAACCAGCTGGTTACTCTGCACTGGTACTTCACGGGTTCCCGCGTTACCGTCCGTGGCGGCCGATTTGGCGTCGGCAAGGTCGTGACCGGGCTCACGAGCGTTACCGACCATCCGCGGGTAACGACCACGTACACATTCGACGCCTGGTATCGCGCGCCGGCGACGGTAGCCGGTGCCGGCTCCAGGGCGACTGTACCCGTGCATGTACAGTACAGCGTCACCGTACCGGTCGTAAAGCTGGCTACCTACCACGACTCCCACGGTTGGTCGATCTCATATGTTGGCGGTTGGCGGCATGATAACCAGTATGTGGCGGGTGAGGGCTCGGACGGACTCGTGTACTTTCAACAGGCGATGGACAGCGTGGAGCGTTTGACCGTAGCTGTGATTCCGGAGACGCGCAGTTCATGCGCCGATGTGGTACAGCAGATTCAGCAGGATATCCCAAACCACTACACGGCCATAAAACTGGCTGCAGTGGTGCCAACCACGTTTCACGCCATGCCGGCAATATGGTCCGGCTTCACCGGCGGAGACGAATCGCATCCCGGAGTGCGAACGCGGTCGTTGATCCTCACCTTGATGCATGGCGGCAAGGCGTACGTAGTGAGCGCACGAACGGCAGTGTGGAACTACACGGCACGCCTACCGCTGTTGAAGACTCTCGTCGAGAGCCTTGCCTTTGATGCGGTACGGACTCAATCGACGACACCGGCGGCAAGACACAGCGGTTAGCTGCAAACGCGATCCAGACGGAATAGACGAAGATATAGGCCCTGCCGCGCACGATGGTTCGCGGCAAGGCCTACATCCGATAGCTCTTTGACCGGTGGCAGCCGATCGCTACTAAATGCCGAAGCGGCTGGGCAGCGGTGCTACCCTTGGAAGCACACGTGCCACTGCCGCGGCCCACTTGGCTGCCAGGGCGGATTTGCTCATTCCTGCGGACCTGGCATCCTGCGGCAGCACCTCTCCAAGGAAATAGCCTCGCACGGTAATCAGATCTCGCCCACCCTCGTGTACTACGGCGACATCCTTGGCGGTGAGGCGGGGCGCCTGGGTACGGCTGAGGATTTCGACGGTGCGTGCGTCAAATGTCTCCGTACGCATAATCGGCGTCAGCCGTCCGGCCGAAGCCCCGATGTGGATGATTTCGTAGCCCGACATTGCCCAGAAGGTGGGCGATGAGTCGCTGATATCGGGAATGGTCCCGATCTCGAGCTTGGTCTGCGCGGAGGCGGCCCTTGGAAAAGCGACTATTGCGGCGATAGCCGCAACCAGAAGCCACTTCATGATTGACTCCTTTCGTGGAATCTCGTTTGTGTGATGCGGATCGTATGACTGACGAGCATGTTGATTTAGACGATAGCGCGGAAGCAGCGGTTCCTGCAGGCAAGCCTCAGCCGGCGATAAACTGCTCGAGGTACTTCTTACCAATCAGAAACCCCTCCTCCCGCTCCACTGCCCCGTCCTCGTGCTCGATGGAGAGGACGCCATTATACTGGTTTCGTCGCAACGCTGCGATGTATTCGCCCCACCGCACCTGGCCGAGACCGGGAATGACATAGCGCCACCATCCATCACCCAGCACGCCCACCCAATCGCGCTTGCGCTCCGATATCTCGGTATCCTTGGCATGCGTATGAAAGATGCGGCTGGCGAAATGATCCACGGCTGCGATATAGTCGATTCCCTGCCACAGCAGGTGCGACGGATCGAAATTGAGGCCGAAGTTGTCATCCGGTACGGCCCGGAACAGCTCATCCCAGTGACCCAGGTGCTGGATATTGGTTGCATACCAGTTCTCCAACGCGATTTTGATGCCCTTGGAGCGAGCGTGCTTTAGAATCGGAGGAAACACGACGGTGCAGTCCTCGGCAATAACCTTGAAGCGGTCCTTGCCGGCTGGTGGCAGGCCCGCAAGGGTGCATACAACCTCCACGTTCAAATCGGCCGCGATGTCGATGGCTTTCATCACGGTTTCAACATTGCGTGCGCGGCGACCGGCGTCGCCATCCGTCAGGTTGGTGTAGGCAGCCAGCGACGAGATTTGCAGGGCGCGGCGCTCCATCAATTGCGAGACCTCCGCGGATCGATCGACGGTCCACGCTGCTGTGTCGATGTGCTTGCTGCCCGGCCCGGTCGCTACTTCCAGACTGCGGAAACCGTACTCAGCGGCAAACGCCGCTACGGCCTCAAGAGGCTCATTACCAAACGGACCGGTTAGAATCCCGACATTCATTACCTACTCCTGTCAGCGTTTGGGTAGTTATTAAACTCCACCGAAAGCGCTGGCCGCGTGCATTACTCACCAACAATTAGACAGGGAGTGCGCGAACTCCTGCCCATCCGGTCAGAGGCCTAATCAGGCAGGCAAATTGCACGCCACTTGGGGGTACAGTTGTTTCAACATTAATTGGCTCGGCCCGCCAGGCACGACTTGGCGGGCCGAACCGCAGTGAAGGTGAAGGCCGCCGCGTCATGACGGATCAGGTCTCCGCCGAGTATTGTATCGGCCTGCAGCGCAGGAGGCAATACCCTAAAAGGATACATTTTTACGTAGACGTTTGTATTCTTCTCTGACATTGTGTGCTGCCGCGGCGGCCAGTTGCGGTGCGCCGGCGGACTTGAGGATACTGGGCGCACTGCTTGAACCTTTGTACACGCGAGGCCGTTCCGGACGATTTTACGGCGTGGCTCCAACTGGAGACCGCTTGCTTTGGCTTTGATGGTGATACGCCGGCCGGTGGCGCCACGGAATGGGGCCTGCTTTTTCTGACGGATGCGGCACTGACGCTGGTTATTGAGGACATCGACGTACCGACCGGACCGAGGCTTGTTGGCGTTGCCGGCGCTGTCTTTGTCAGCGACGAATTTGTGGCCTGGTTCAGGCAGGGCCAGCCACCATGTCTGAATCGCCATGCGGCGCATCCGCCGACAGAGTGTTCGCCCGCCATTCTGAACGGGGCCGGGGTTGATCGCGCCAACGCAAGCTCCGGCCTCAACGGTCTGGTTACGCACTGGGTATGGGATACCGTGCACTACAGTCCCGTTGACTCGCTCTATATCCGGACGCTGCTTATGGACAGGTTCCTGGAGCTTCACGCTGGGTTCAATGTCCGGCAAATACTCATCGAAACCGTGGGCACTGAGGGTTACGAACGCTGCAGCGCTGTAGGATTCGACCTGTTGAATGACTACTCGAAGTGGTTCACGAATCATCCGAAGCCTAACCCCGAGATGCATCCATACGTGTTTGAAGCAGTGCGAGAGCGGATACTCGGCAAAGACGGCGCGGCAATTTGCCGGCCATTTCTCTATACGCCGCCGCGGTTCGGCTTCGACCGCGACGATCAGGCGCTGTTGCTTCACGCTCGCCAGGGCCTCTCTGACGAGGAGTTGGCGGAGGCTCTGTTCATCAGTTTAGCCGCCGTCAAAAAGCGTTGGACCAACATCTATCGGCGCGTGTCTGACATCGATAACAAACTGCTGCCATACCAAACGGCCGGCGTGCGTGGTACCGAGAAGCGCCGCCGTTTGATGCGCTACCTGCGCGATCACCCTGAAGAGTTGAGAGCCTATGCGCCAAGGCCACCGGCCGCGCCGGTATGGCCGAGTCGCCTTGGCGCTCGGAGCACCACCACCAAACCATGAACCGAAACGCCACTATTATTCGCATTGCCTCCTGTACGGCGATCCTGTGCTTCGCTGCGGCCGCGACAGCGCAGCGTCCACCGACGCTGGACCCCACGTTCGGCTTACCGATACCTAAAGCAGCGAAACCGTCGCAGCGAATAAGCCCGCAGCCCGACTGGATCTGGGCGCAGCACACCCGTGACAATCAGACGGTCTGGCTGCGCGGAACCTTCCAGCTGCATCAACGGCCTCAGATGGCACTGCTGCGAGCTGCGGCTGATAATTTCCTGAAGGTATGGGTGAACGGGCACGCAGCAGCTGCAACCACCAAAGACCCACCGGGCGGATATGCATGGCAGAACGCCTCGGTGGTCCCTGTGGCGCGCTGGCTGAGGCGCGGCACGAACGTCGTGTGCATTGAAGGTCATAATCAGGAAGGCAGCGCCGGCGCCGTGGCCGTGGTGGAAAGCGGCAGCCACAACCTGTTGACCACCAACTCCCTGTGGCGGGCGACGGAAGAGCAGCCGACCTCAGATTGGCTTTCGCCGAGCTATCCGGCGACCAACTGGACTTCATCCGCCGTTATCGCGCCTTTGGGCGGAGGGCCATGGTCCACCGGTCTAAGCGGCTGGCCGGGCATCACCGACGCGCCGTACCTGGCGCACATCTGGCTGCCGCCCGTCCGCGTCGTACAGGTTCACGCCGGCGACGGCTCGATTACCGGCGCTGAGACCGTATGCCGCGCCGGCGGGCAAAACCTGGTAATCCACCTCGCCCCTCAAGGATCCAAAAATCCTCCATCTCTGGTCCTGGACTTCGGCAAGGAACTGGCGGGCCGGCTCGAAATCACGGGCTCGGGCACCGGCGTGGTTCAGGCCGGTACGGGCGAGAGCCTCGGCGAGGCCATGGTCAAGCCGTGGGGCGGCATTCACAACCTGAACACTCCGGCCCGGCGCGCGGCAACGCCATGGAGCGCCTGGCGATTTGTGCGACTGGTGTTTGTGCCGCAAGACGCCGGAGGCGCGGGCACCCTCCGGTTGACGCGGATGAGTTTCAACCACAAGTACTATCCGGTGCGGTACCTTGGCAGTTTCGATTGTTCCGATCCACTTCTCACCCGGATTTGGTATACCGGCGCATACACCGCTCACCTGTGTATGCAAGAGGACATCTGGGATGCGCCGAAGCGTGATCGAGCCCGCTGGATGGGCGACCTGCATGTGTCGGGGCGCGTAATCGATACCGTGTTCCTGGATCGATTTCTGATGGAGCAAACGATGGACCGGCTGCGCAGCGATGCGCAGGGTGGCCTTCCATATAGCGATCCGCCTAAATCCAACGTGAATGGCATTCCGGGGTACTCGTGTGCATGGATTGGCGGCATGGCGGATCTGTACCGCCATACTGGCGATAAGCGCTGGCTCCTGAAGCAGCATCTACCGTTGCTGGGAATGCTGACGTATCTCCATGGCGAGATGGATGCCGACAACCTGTTTGTGAACGCGCACCACCAGTGGCCCTTCGTAGATTGGTCGCCGGGATTCGATGGTGATACGCCTTTGGCCCGCGCGGCTACCGATCTTTTTATTATCTATGCCGCGCGCCAGGCCGCGTTTCTCCTGCGCGCCATGGGCGATCCCACAAACGCAACACGGGCAGCGCAGTGGGCGCACACGCTCGCGTTGGCGGCCCGAGCGCACCTTGCCGACCCGCAGAGCGGCGTCTGGGGGGCACGACGGCAAGAAAACGCGATGGCGGTATACAGCGGCGCGGCAGTTCCGGCAGACTACGGCGCGATCTATACGGCGGCGTTTGCACCAACCTCACCAGCGTGGAAAGAAATCGCCACTCCGTATTACGACAACTACGTGCTCTATGCCATGAGCAAGCTGGGTCATACGCGGGCGGCGCTGAAGTTTGCCAGAGCGTTCTGGGGCGGAATGCTGAAGGAGGGGGCGACCTCATTCTGGGAAGGATATGACCTGTCGTGGCCGAAGGTGCACCCGCATCTTCACCTTGGCGCGGATGACGGCGTCGGCTACTTCGTGAGCTTGTGTCATGGCTGGTCGAGCGGTGTCACCAGCTGGCTGACGGAGTGCGTTTTAGGCATAAGACCAACGGGCGGCGGGTTTTCCACGGCGGTAATTGCGCCGCATCTGTCGGGCCTGCACTGGGCTGCAGGCACCGTGCCTACCCCGCACGGCCCCATTCACGTGAGGGCGGTAAGCCTCCCGCACGGTCTGAGCCTCACTGTGCGGCTGCCGGTCGGCGTTCGCGCCGACGTATCCCTGCCAGGCTCGGTGCTAACCATGGCGGGCAGGCGCCTGAAGGCGCGCATGAAGGCTGGCCGCGTAAACGTAACAATTACGGGACCGTGCGTCCGGCGGTTTGTGACGCGCTAGAACTGGTGGTTGGGATGCTTCCGCGAAACCGCACCACTGTCACTTCCGTCACACCACTTAGGGAAGTACCGGTTTGTCACGGGGGTGTAAGATGGTAAATGCTTCGGAACCAGCCGAGGATCAGCGCGCTGCCTCTCAAAGGGCGGAGCGGCGGGCGGCGCGCGCTGCCCTGATCAGCGGCCTCCATTCTCAGCTCCAGCCGCATGAGCAACTGCTGGCGTTCCTCCGCGGACGCGTGGCTGGTGGCTGGCGCGGTAAGCTGGCGATTGGGCCGGAGGCATTTTTTGCGCCATACGTCAATATCGGCCTTACCGACAAGCGACTGATACTCCAGCACATCCACCCCGACACGCTGCGGCCCAGTGAGATTGAGCCGCACACGTTTGAGCTGGCACAGATTTCCGCGCTCACCTATTCCGAGATCGAGTCGTTTGGCGGTCCGCCCGAGTGCAGCCTTACAATCCGGCTGGCAGATGGCGACCCGGTTCGATTGCGCACCGAGTCGGCCGACAATTGCGGCAACGCGCGCGCAATGTGCGGCGTGTTCGCAGCTTTTACCGCAGCGGAGCGGGCTGTTTCTCCTTCAATTGACGCTCACTGCATCCATTGCCATAAGGAGGTGACGTCCGGCGCGCGATTCTGTCCTTACTGTGGCGCTAAACAGCCTGAGCCGGCGCCATCTACCAGAATTGTCGACGTTCAGGAAGTGGCCGACCCGGACGATGTGGCTGCGAGTGAGACGTCAGCGCCCATAGAGCCATCACCGTCCGGTGAGGACTCAAATCCGGGTGGCGCCACAGAGGGACATCCGGCAGAGCAGAAGATTTCTGAGTTGATCGACAGCTGGGCGCGACGACACGAAGCCTCGGGCGATCCGGGCCCGCGCCCTGAGGGAGGCTCCGAGTGACGCAGACGATGGAACTCCCTCAAGCCGAGCGGGTGCGGTTTCCTGGGCTGTCGAGCGCCGCGATCGAACACCCCGCTGATCGCGCTGCACTCGAGGTACTTCGCCGGACCTTTGGCGTTGACAGGGTGCTGCGGCAGTTGTCTAATCTGAGCGGCGAGCGGTTCCTGCGGATCCTCTTCACCGGGGACGCTGTGCGGGTCTCACCCAAACAGGCGCCATCGATCTATGCCGACCTTCAGGAAGCCTGCGCGATTCTCGACGTGAAGGAGCCGGAGCTGTATTTGATGCAGGATCCGAGGCCAAATGCCTTTGCGTTCGGAATGAAGAAGTACACCATCGTCATGACAACCGGGTTGGTGGAGCTATTGACGCCGGAGGAGCGGCTGGCTGTTATCGGACACGAGTTGGGCCACATCAAAGCCGAGCATATGGTGTATCGCACGATGGCGATCATTATCGCTCGACTGATGAACGAGGTCATCGGCTCGATAACACCGCTGGGATCGCTCCTGAGCTCAGCGATGCTCTACGCTCTGTTTGTCTGGTTTCGCAGGAGCGAGTTGACTGCGGACCGCGCGGGCCTGTTGACGGTGCAAAACGAGAGCGTCTGCATTATGGCCCTGCTCAAGCTGGCTGGCGGCTCGCCGAAGTTATCATCCGAGTTGGATCCCGACGAGTTTGCCCTGCAAGCCGACCAGTTTGAAGACCTGGACGAAAGCTGGGTAAGCCTCTACTACAAGTATTTGATGGTCCAACACCAAACGCATCCATTTCCGGCGTTGCGGGCGCGCGAGCTCAAGGAGTGGGCGGCGAGCGATTCGTATCGGAAGCTGCTGCGGGGCGATTACCCGCATGCCGATCCCGATGCAGGCCGGCGCACGTGCCCAACATGCGGCTCGGTAGTAACCAACGTAACCTGGAAGTTTTGCCAGGAGTGCGGAGCGGAGCTGCCAACAGTCTAGCGGTTGACCGCCGGGGACGACGGCAAAAGGAAACGAGATGATGAAGCCTGGTAGTGCGCGCTGGTTCACGGTTGCCTGCGGCTGCTGCGGGGTGTTTTGCGCGGTACCATCGACGGCGGGTCAAAGCCCGGCAGCGCTAGCGGCGCGCATCCACGCCGCGATGAGGAGACTCCAGTCACTTTCGGCATCGATCACGTTCACGCAGGTGGTGGATGGTCGCACAATCACCACGCCGGTTCGAATCTGGCTGCGCAAGCCGAATGAATGCCGGCTGGTCGTCGGCGCACCCTACAACGAGGTGTTGGCCGACACCGGCAAAACCCTGACGCGATTTATGACCAAATCCCGCCAGTACTCGCAGGCATCTGCGGCCCCGGACGGCGCCGACATCCAGGTTGCATCCGTATTCCCAGTCCAGGTGTTCTTCAGACCCCTGAAGAGTCTGCTGAGTGTGCCAGTGCGGCCCACTGGTGTTGGCACCGGCGTTGTCGGCGGCGTGCGGACAGCCATATTGATTGAAAGTGGTTCCAAATCCACGGCAGCGGCGGTGCTCCACCTGCAGCAACGCACGTATGCGCGGAGCGACGGCGTTGTGGTGCGCAGCCAGACGATCATCACCGAGGGTAAGCACCGAATTGTGCTAACCTCCACGCTTTCCAACATCCATGTGAACAACGTTTCGTCAGCGCAACTCCACTTCGCGCTACCGGCGGACGCTCAGTCAGCATCCGCGGCGCCGGCCGACCCGTACGACAAATCGCTCGTGGCGATCGGAGCGCAAGCGCCACCGTTCCAACTCCCGCTGCCTGGCGGCGGCGACTACTCACTGAAGCAGGCGCTGGATGGACGAAAAGCGGTGCTGGTGAACTTCTGGTTCTACAGTTGACCAGCATGCCATGAGGAGTTTCCTCATCTCCAGTCTCTCTATTCGGAGCTGGCGCCCAAGGGTTTGCAGCTGGTTGCGATTAACTACGGCGACCCTGCCGCCACAATCCGGCAATACATCGAGACGAGCAAGTGGACATTCCGGATCGTGATGGGCGGCGGCGAGAAGGATCCCGGGTTCCCCGTGTTCAGCCACTACGGCGTCCAGGCATTTCCTACGAACTACGTGCTCGATTCCACGGGCAAGGTGGTCTGGCACGGCGTTGGCTTTGACGAAGGCGCAATCCGATCGGCGCTAGCAAAGCTAGGCGTAAAGTAGTTCTTCGATCGCGTCGGCGCGAGGCATGAAAAGGGCGGGTGGCTCAGCCACCCGCCCTTTTTTACCTGGTGGGCAAAAAGACCGGCCCAGCTGCGTCATTGAAGCCGGGCCGGACCTCAAGCGGCAATGAACCGCCTGGGGACGCTCGAACGAGTACGGGAATGAGCGTTCCCACTGTAAGCAATATACCGAATCACGCACCTGCTGTCAAGTAGATATGCTACAGCATGCGTAACGATTGGTTGCCTTATTCGTCGCCATCAAGACGTGCCGGTAAGTGGTCGGCGCCGATTCAGGCCCAGCGCGAGCGCGCCGGAAGCGCATGCTTCTCCCGCTGATAGTGCTACCCTTTGCAATGCGTGCTCATGCTGCCGGACGAAGCGAATGGTGGTATGCTGATGCGCGGGAGGAAGTAGATGCCACAGGCTAATCGCAGTGTCTCAACCACCGAGTCCGACGTAGCGGGCCGTCCGTCGGCTCCTGGTCGACGGGGTAGGCGTCCCGCGCTGGATGCGGACGAACGGCGACGGCTGGCGGCGCTGATCGCGCGCATGGTACTGGTTGACGGTCGCGAGCAGAAGGAAGTTCTGCAGCACCTGAAGCAGGCCGAACCCGATTTGCCCCATCTGGATGCAAGTACGGTATCGCGGCTGTACCGATACGCACTGGATAGCGGTATCGTACGCGTTTTTATTGACGAGGCCGCACCGTTTCAGCCACCGCGTGACGAAACCCTCGAACGGGAGCTTGTGGTGGCCTACGGCCTGCAGTCGGCGATTGTTGCGGAGATGCCGCCAACGCCGGACCGAGACGGCGAACCGATGGTCGCCGACGATCTGGTGCAACGCGTCCTGGGCCAGGTTGCCGCTGTGTACCTCGACACGATCTTCCGTCAGAATGAAGTTATCGGGTTGTCGTCGGGTCGGGCGGTGTTCTATACGTGCGAGAGCCTCTTCCAGAGTCACATTTTTGATAAGCGCAATTTGCGTGGCATTCGAGTGATGTCACTGAACGGGAGCATCACGGCGACTCCGTGGAGTGTACAGAGCCCTAATGCCCGCGTCGCCATGGATGCAGATGCCAGCGCCTCATGGCTGGCTCGTGCATTTGCCGATGTTGCGCAGGTTCGCCTTTCGCTTCCCGCTGCCCTGGCAACGCCGGCCGATGTCACCAGCAGCTTGCAGCACGGACCGGGCATGATGATCTCGCCGCAGTTATGGGAGCAGCGTCTCCGGAGCCAGCCCGCTCTGGCGCCAGTATCCGACTATGAGGTGGTGGTGCCCACACTGGCGCTGGTTGGAGTGGGGGCCGCGCACCCGGACTCGGGCCACCGATACATAACCGGCTGTAGTGAACCGCATCTGGAGCCGGTACGCGAGCACATGGTCCGCCTCATTGAGATCGCCAGAGCTATTCACAAGCATCACTTAGATATAGGCTGTGCCGTGGGCGATATATGTAATCGCCTCTTTGTTACACTCACGGCGCAGCGGACGCTGCCGGAGCGGCTGCTGGCAGAGCTTGAGCGCTGCGTTGCCGAAATCAATTGCCGCCTTGTATCTGTTTCGTTCGACCAACTGCAGATGATTCCAAAAGTGGTCGCCGTGGCCGGAGGAAAGACAAAGGTGGAGGCGATCCGCTCCGTATTGGAGTGGGCGAAGATGGGCTGGCGGCAGCCGCTGGTTCATGACCTGGTCACCGACAGTCAGACCGCCAGTCATCTCATTCAGGCCAAGCATATCAACCGCTGGTAAGCAGCCCACCACGTATGCGGTCCGCCCGGGGCAGGTGATACCGCACAGACTGCCGAACCTGCGACAAACATCGTCACAGGGAGCGGGCCAGATGGCAGATTACACTCCGCGCAAGAGCGACCAGTTTACGTTTGGATTGTGGACTGTGGGCAACCGGGGACGCGACCCATTCGGCGATTTCGTTCGCGGTCCGGTCAGTCCGATCGATGCCGTGCACAAGCTCTCGGCGCTCGGCGCGTATGGCGTAAACCTGCATGATAACGATCTGGTGCCTATTGACAGCACCGCATCAGAGCGCGACCGGATAGTTCGCGAGTTCAAGTCTGCCCTTGCCGCCTCGGGCATGCGCGTTCCGATGGCGACTACCAATATGTTCTTCGACCCCATCTTCAAGGATGGCGCCTTTACCTCCAACGACCCTACGGTACGCGCATACGCGGTCCAGAAGACGATGCGCGCGATGGACCTCGGCGCGGAACTTGGCGCCGGTGTCTATGTCTTTTGGGGCGGACGCGAGGGCGCCGAGACCGATGCCGCCCGCTGCCCGATCGACGCGCTGAAGCGATACCGCGAATGCCTGAACTTTGTGGCCGCATACAGTGAGGACCAGGGCTATGGGCTCAAGTTTGCGCTGGAACCGAAACCCAACGAGCCCCGCGGCGATATCTACCTGCCGGTGGTCGGCGCCGCGCTTGCCTTTATCCAAACTCTCGACCGGCCTGAGCTGTTTGGTGTCAACCCGGAATTTGCGCATGAAACGATGGCAGGGCTCAACTTTGTGCACGCGGTTGGCCAGGCGCTGGATTGTGGCAAGCTGTTCCACGTGGACCTGAATGGTCAAAAGCCCGGACGCTACGACCAGGACTACCGGTTTGGGGCCGAAGACCTGAAAACCAACCTCTTTCTGGTACGACTGCTTGAGAGTCACGGTTACACCGGAATGCGGCACTTTGACGCACACGCTTACCGGACGGAGGATCAGGAAGGCGTTTGGGATTTTGCCGCTGGGTGCATGCGCACTTACCTCATCCTGAAGGAGAAGGCGCGCCAGATGGACTCCGATCCTGAGATTTCGGCGTTGCTTGCCGAATCCGCCGCGGATCCCAACGGGCACGCCGGGCTGATCGGCAAATACTCGCGGGATCGGGCAGTCGCCGTCCAGGCTCTGGCGATCAACCGCGATGCGGTTGGTGCGCGCGGACTGCGATACGAGCGCCTGGATCAACTGGTAAGCGAACTACTGATGGGGGTCCGATAGTCATCCGGCCAGGCCGGTGTACCCGCTAGCTGTCGAACCGGATGACCGATCGGATTACGTTGCCCGTCTCCATCTCGTGGAACGCGTCCTCCACATCCTCAAGCCGGATTTCGCGCGTAACCATTCCGTCGAGATTGAGCTTTCCCTGCAGGTAGAGTTGCGCCAGCAGTGGAAAGTCATCGCTCGGCAGCGTATCACCGGCGTGGCAAACGCGTAGGCAAGCCTTGTTCCAGTAGACGCCGGTATCCATATCGCCCAGGTTCAGCGTTACAGCAGCGTCACCTTCCGGCAGGCCGATGTGCGTGGCTGTGCCGCCGTACGAGAGCATTCGGACCGCCTGATCTATCGTCTGCGGCACCCCGACCGCTTCGTAAGCAAACTCCACGCCGCCGTCCCATCCATCGGCTGTCAACTCCCGCACACGCGCAACTGCGTCACACTCCTTTGCGTTCACCACGTCGGTAGCGCCGAAATCGCGCGCCCACTGGAGCTTCACCGGATTCACGTCGACGCCGATGATCTGCCTGGCGTGCGCCAACTTCGCCCCCTGAATCACGCTGAGCCCTACCCCGCCGCAGCCAACTACGGCAACGCGAGCGCCGCGGAACACCGGACTGGTGTTGAACACCGCGCCGACGCCGGTAACGACACCGCACGCGATCAAGCAGGCCTTTTCGAGAGGCATCTGTGCAGGCATTTTGATAGCGGCTCTGCTGTGGACCACGGTATGCGTGCTGAAGGTTCCGCACCTCAGCACCTGGGCACACGCAGCCCCATCCGAAGCACGGTGGATACGCGTACCGGGTCGCAACGCCCGATAACAGTGGCGCGGATCACCGCGTAAACAGGCGGGACACGAGCCGCACGGCGCGCGGTAGGCGATAACGACCGGATCGCCCTTTTCGAGCCCCGTAACACCTTCACCAACCTCCTCCACCCAGCCGGCGCCCTCGTGGCCGAGCACAATCGGGAACGCCATCCCCATGCCATTCATGGTCTTGGTATGCAGGTCGGTATGACAAACGCCGCTGGCAGCAAGGCGAATGAGCACCTCGTCGCGCCCAGGCGCATCGATGAGAATATCTTCCACTCTGGCCGGAGCTCCGGCCTCTGTCAGCAATGAAGCACGCCCGTGCAACGGTGCCATCTCGCAGCCTCCTGGTTAACCACCGCAGTTTACGCCGGGTTGATTTAGCGTGAGGGCCGCGGTTTCCTGCGTGAGTCCGGAACCGCCGCCGCTCGGGCTTGCAGGAACCGATGCGACGGGCGGCGAACGTTCAATCGCGTTGATGCCACGAGGAAGGTGCCAAGATGCTTGCTCGAACTATGCTGGGTTGTTTAGCTGCCGTTTTGATGGTTGCAGGAACCGTTTCCGCATCCCGCGCGGACCTGCACTCGTTTTTGGCCGAGCCCGACCCGGCCTTTCACTGGACCAAGCTGGGAGAACAGCATGTTGAAGGCGGCACCGTGTACGACCTTCACATGGTGTCGCAGGTTTGGCACGGCATCACGTGGGAGCACCACCTTCAGATATTCAAGCCCGACAACGTGGAGCATTCGCACTTCTGCACGCTGCTGAACACGGGCGGCAACGGGGGACCTTCGGACGCGGCGGTGGGCATGATGGCTGCGCGCGCCTCGCATGGCCTGTTCGCCATCCTTTTCAACATCCCCAACCAGCCGTTGTTCGGCGGCAAGTCGGAAGATGCGCTGGTTGTGTACACCTGGCTGAAGTATATGGAAACCGGCGACGACAGTTGGCCGCTGCACTTCCCGATGTGCAAGGCCGTGATCAAGTCGATGGACGCGATACAGCAGTTCATGAAATCCGAGAAGCAGCCGGCCGTTACCCAGTTTCTCATCACCGGCGCCTCCAAGCGCGGCTGGACTACGTGGCTGGCCGGCGCCAGCCAGGACAAACGGATAAAAGCTATAGCCCCTATGGTAATCGACACGCTGAACGTGGCCGCCCAGGGTCCCCATCAGCTTGCAGCCTATGGAGCGTTCAGCACCGAGATCGATGATTACACGCGAGCCGGCATTTTTCCCAAGCTGAAGACCCCAATGGGCCGCAAACTGCTCGGGCTGGAGGACCCATACTCCTACCGCAAAATACTGACGCTGCCAAAGTTGCTGATCCTCGGCACAAACGACCACTACTGGGCGCAGGATGCGCTCAACCTGTACTGGAACGGCCTTGAGGGCCCAAAGTGGGTGATGTACGACCCGAACAGTGGGCATGGGCTGGAGGACCGCGTTCGAGTGTACAATGCACTCACTTCGTTCGCCGATTGTATAGCGTCACGTACGCCGTGGCCGACGATGAAGTGGGCCTACTCCGCCGTGGCTAACGGCGCAGATCTCACGGTGTCTAGTGATACGCCAATGGTTTCGGCGCGGATGTTTCACGCGGACGCTCCCACGCAAGACTTCCGTGAGTCTCACTGGAGCTCCACACCCGTAGACGTGAACGGCAGCTCCTTTACGGGTCATATGGATAACCCCGCCACCGGCTATCGCGCGACATTTGCCGAGATCACCTACACTATCCGGCATAAGACGTTCACGCTGTCCACCCAAATCCGCATTCTGAAAGCCGGCAGTTGAAGCATTCCAGGCATCCACTCAGGATGATCTGGCTTGCCACAGCCCTGGCCTGGCCGGCAGCCGCGTTCGCGCAGAGCCCGGGCGGAAAGGCGTCGCCGCCGGCGGTTAATCCCGGCCGGCCCACCGTCACGGACCCCGCCAGCCTCACGGCGCCTGGATGGCTGGAGACGGAATTTGGTGGGCAGGACAACTGGGATCGCGGCGAGCTGTGGAGCACGCCGGTCGTCTTCAAGCTGACGATGAAGAACCAGCGGGTGGAGTATCGGCTAAGCAGCGACGGCCTGCTAATTGTGCCGCACGGCGCCGACGCAATCGGCAATACCTACCTGGCCGGCGAGTACCTGTTTCGCGATCAACAACACTTTGGGTGGGACCTTACAGCACGCTACACGCTGACGCTGCCAACGGCGCCGAGCGGTTTCGGTAGCCGCAAAGTGGACCACGCGATTCTGCTGCTTGCCAGCCGCGACTTCGCCCACTCCCATCACGGCGACGTGACGGCGCACGTGGATCTCAACATGGGAGTGGCAGATCTGGCGCGTCAATCCGCCGGCGGTCGCGACACGGAACTGCTCGGCACCGCCTCATTCACCTTTCCTCTACCCGGCGGACGCTGGCAATACACCAACGAACTGGTGTACCAATCTCCAATTGCTGGCCAGCGCAGCCAGGTTACTACGATGCACGGCGTAAGCTACGCCGTGCATGCGTGGGACGTATACGATGTCGCCCTTCAGTGGCAACTGCACGGCGACGGTCCGGTTTGGCAGCTACTGTTCGGTCGAACTTTCTTTCTGGGCCGCCTCTTCTAGCGTTTATTCGCTACGGGTTTTGCGCAGGCGGGCCCGCTTTGCTACCGTACTTTTGCCGCATCTCGGCCAGCTTCGCCTTTGCATCCTGAAAGCTCTGATGGCGGTCAGGCGGCATCTTCAGAAGCGGTTCGCCATCGGCTTTACGGCGCGCGTTTTCGGCATTGAACGCATCCATCATCCCTTTTTGGGCCTGGTGAATCGGGCCGTAGACGTGCCGGTACTCCCACTCCTTTTGAGCTTTCGTCTTCCAGCCACCGTTCCACGCGTACCAGCCGCCGGCAAACAGGCATCCGGCGAGCAGCACGGCCGCTGCGATCACCACGCCACGCGGCGCTTCGCGGCGCAGTCCGTTGGGCGTTTGAGATTTCGGCTTGGGCGCGCCCGGCCCGGACGAGGAGCCTCCTCCCAGGTTGATTGTCTCTGCCATGGCGGTTTCAAACCTCCAATCGAGAAGCTATAGACAGATGACCTGCCGGTGCGATGCCGAACGCGAAAGCACCGGCAGGTCGAACACAGCCGGCGTTGTGGCGCTATTCCGGCCAGTTCGGGTCGTTGGCAGGCGTGTAGTCGATATCTTCGATATCCAGGTTGTGCTGATAGAGCTGGGTGAGGTGGACATACTTGGCGTGCCCGTCCAGCCAGGCAACGTTGAACCCGTTGGTGTGCCGCCATGGGTCTTCCACCCCCTGCGCCTGGCACGCCTCCTGCACGCCTTCCCCACTCTTTTCTGCGACGATCCACGAGTTCATGGTCTCCCACGCCTCGGTGTCCCAGCCTTGCGACGGGCCGCAATTGGTGGTGGGAGCGGTCTCGAGCGCCTGGTCGTGTGAGTCGTAGAGGAACAGGCAGTCGGCCGGTGCTGAGACGGAAGCTTCCGTCAGGGCAACGGGACCATCGCCAGGATTATCCATGAACGAGCCCGGTGGCGTCGGAGGACCTGGAAAGTCATCGTCGGAGGAGTCGGTATTCATGGCGTACCCGTTACATCCATACTGAGGACGGTCCGGGCAGCTGAACAGGTGCTCATCCTTGATGTACGGTATCAGCGGCACACCCCAGTCGACCCAGGCACGGGGCGACGTCCAGTAGCTGCTGGTCAGGCATGGGGTGTTGTTGTCGCACTCGTAGCAGATGCTCGGTGTGTGGGCATAGCGCATGCCGGCCGGCACCACGGTTTCATCGAAATCCTCAGCGTACATCGCCGAGGCGATATTGATCTGCCGGATGTTCGATATGCATGCGATCCTGCGCGCCGATTCTCGTGCCTGGGCGAATACGGGAAACAGGATCGAAGCCAGAATAGCGATGATCGCTATGACTACTAACAACTCGATAAGCGTGAATGCGGAGCGGGTTCCTCCGCGGGCGGGCGACGTCGTCATCGTTGGAGCCTTTCTTCAAAGCCACCAATGCGGATGGTTTCAGACTGCCACAGCCAACGAGCCGGAGAAGCGGATACCGCTTCATCATCGGCGCGGCAGTTGAATCGTATCAGCTTGCAAAGTGGATGTCAAGGAGTTTGGCGCCGTTTTGTGCGCCGGCCATACCGCCTGTTTTACGCCGAACGGTACGGCTGTCGTCCGGCCCACAATAGTTCACAGGTCTTGGTTGCTTTATTGACTGGTGGCACGCCCGGCAGGTATACTCGCCACCGCGGGCAGGCTGATGCCTGCTGGAAAGGCCACGCCCTGCGCCCGGCAGGTTAGGCGTGCCGTTCGCGTTCTGCGCCTATGCACGACACTGCCTCAAACACGGGTGATATGCCGGGCTCAAGTCTCGCAGCGCTTCTCGACGCGAGCCCGGCGAGCCGCGAGCAGTCGGTCCGCGCGATGTTCGCAGCCATCGCGCCGCGTTATGACCTGCTCAACGCGCTACTCAGTTTTAACCGGCACCACGCGTGGCGTCGCGCCGCTGTCCGGTTCGCCCGCATCTCGCCCGGCCAGGTATGTCTGGACATGTGCTCCGGGACCGCAGACCTCGCGTTGGAAGCTGCGCACGCCACTGGACCTAGCGGCGCCGTGCTCGGAATGGATTTCTGCCTGCCAATGCTGGCAGCCGCACGCCGCAAGCCCCAATTCCGACAAAACGCCAATATCGTGTTTTCAACGGCCAATGCCTGCGCAATTCCGTGCCATAGCGGTCTGTTCGACGCAGTAACGATCGGCTTCGGCATTCGGAATGTGACGCGGATCGATACCTGCCTCCTTGAACTCTACCGGGTGCTAAAGCCTGGAGGTCGCCTGGTGATACTGGAATTTGCCCGTCCGGAGCGCGGCTGGACGCGGCCTATTGTCGACTTCTATCTGTTCCGGCTGCTGCCGCGGGTCGGCGCGATTTTTAGCCGAAGGGACGCGTACCGTTACCTTCCGGAATCGATGAAGCGCTTCTTGACGAGGGCCGAACTGCGCGACCGGATGGAGTTGTCCGGGTTTACCAACGTAACCTGGCACGATATGCACCTTGGGACGGTCTGTATCCACGTCGGTGTTCGTCCCGATGGCGGCGCATCGTGACAAACACGACATTCCTGGTGCCCCCGTGTGTAGGCGTTTCACCGGCAGCATTCCTTGAGTTCGTTCAGCCCGACCTTGTTCGCGTTGAAGCCAGGCTGCAGGAGGACGTGGGTCGAGAAGATCGACTGGTTGCACTGGTTGCGCGACACCTACTGCTGGCGGGTGGAAAGCGGTTGCGCCCGGCGATGGTGGCGCTTGCGGCGCGTGCCGTCGAGCCGGACTGCGACGGAGCTCGAATTGCGGTTATCGGCGCTGTGGTTGAGTTTGTTCACATGGCGACATTGGTACACGATGACGTGGTGGACGATACAGCGACGCGCCGAGGCAAACCGACCGCGAATGCGGTGTTCGGCAACGGGGCGGCTGTACTCAGTGGCGACTATATACTGGCGCGTGCCATGCGCCTGCTTGCAATCGACGGCGACCTGAGGCTCTTTCGTACTGTCGCGGAGATCACGGCCGAAATGAGCGAAGGTGAAGTTATGGAGATTGCAGCAACGGGACGCGCCGACCTCCCGATAGCGGAGTACACCGAGATTGTGCGCAAAAAAACGGCCGCCTTTGTTGAAGGTTGCTGTAGGTGTGGCGCCGTCGTGGCGCACGCCGACGAGTCCACGGAAGAGGCACTTGGCCGTTATGGATACTCCTTGGGAATGGCGTTTCAGATCGCCGACGACCTGCTGGACTACACCGGTGACCCGGAGGTAACTGGCAAACCCCGCGGAACGGATCTGCGTGACGGCCGCGCAACGCTGCCGTTTTTGCTGGCAATGCCCGCAGCGACGGAAAGCGAGCGAGCTCAGCTATTGAGCGCCCTGGGCAATGACCGGTTGGACGAGGCAGGCTTCCACGCTACGTTTGCCATTTTGGAAGAACACGGCGCATTTGATCGAACGCGGGCTGAAGCTCGAGAGTACGTAGACCAGGCAAACCAGGCACTGTCGCAGCTGCCGGCCAGCCTCTCCGCAGACTGTTTGACTATGCTGACGGAGTTTGTGGTGCAGCGAGACCGCTGACCGTGGATTGTGGTTTCTGCACGACGCAGACGATGGTAAGCCCAAATGGCAGACGAACCCGCTCCGCCACCTTATTCTCTGCCCATAGGATTCCGCGCAGCAGATTGTTGACAAATGGAGGAACCATTGGCAGCGCCGCCTGTGGCGGATCGTTGGGTGGACGCCTCGCGCTAAGCGTTCGCTGGACGCGAACTACCGGATAGAGCAGCGTCATGCAGTGCGCCAGCTTTCGCCACACGAAGCCTGCATCCCCAAACAGCGAGCCTACCTCCGCAATTCTATAGCGCCGGTAGTGCATCAGCGCAACGTCATGTTCGCTCCATAAACGCGGATCAGCCGGAACGGTGGCCACAACCACGCCGCCGGGACGCAGGACGCGCATGAACTCATCAACGGCCGGGCGATCATGGGGTAGATGCTCCAGCACGTCCAGCGCCACAACTACATCGACCGATTCGCTCTTGAGCGGTATCGCGAGCGCGTCTGCCTGAAGCATGCCCGAGAGTCCGCGACGCGCCGCAAACTGCAGGGCCAGATGCGTAAAATCGAGCGAGACCACGTGCCCCCAACGCTGCATGGCGAACGACATGGCGCCCGTACCGCACCCCACGTCCAGCAGAATGCTCCTGCCCGCCTGCGTTGAGGGTGCAAACCGGGCGATCAGGCTCTCCACCAGTTGCCTCCTGCCGGCAAACCACCAGTACGAGTCTTCCAGCCGATACATCCGCTGATATTCCGGCTCGTTCATGGCGTGGTGGGCGGCGCGGCGGACGGTCGGTACCGGGTGATACGAATGCGGACGAGCGTTTTCAGCATTCGAATGGCATCTCGGAAGAAGCGAACCTTTGAGCCTTCCTGGTGCGCCCAGCGCACCGGTACCTCGCGAATGTGAATGCCGAAGACCTGGCGCGCCACGTACAACAGTTCCACATCAAAGGCGAACGAATCGACCCGGCAAAGTCCGAATACCTGATGCGCCACGGCGCGAGGAAACAGTTTGAAGCCGCATTGCGTATCGTGTATGCCCGGCACGGCCACGACGCGCACGATACGATTGAAAAGCTTGCCGCCGAATTCACGCAGCGGAGATTGGTGGCGAAGGAGCTGGGAGCCGGCCATATCGCGCGACCCGATCGCGATCTCCATCGGTGTGGTAAGCGCGGCTTCGAGCTTCTCTACCTCTTCAATTGGCGTAGCAAGATCCGCATCGCTGAACAACACCAGGTCGCCAACCGCTCGGAGCACGCCGTACCGCACCGCAAAGCCCTTTCCGCGATTCGCGTGGTATGAGAGCAGATGGAACGCAGGATGCGCTGCTCCAAACTGCCGTGTGACTTCGGCGGTGCTGTCGCTGCTGCCGTCATCCACCACCAGCACCTCAAATGCTACGCCTCGCGCGTTGAGGTACTGATCGACGCGCTGGAGCGTCGCCAGAATGCGGTCAGCCTCGTTATAGGCGGGAATCACCACGGAGAGCGCCGGCGGTGGGTCCGGATTCTGCTGCATATCGGTGCTCACCGTAAGCGAATACGGCCGTGAAGGCTATGACCCGTAAGCGCGCGGTCGGTCAAATCGCGCTGGTGGGGCCAGCGCGCAGCCAGATCGGCCCGGCAACGGAATGATGCGGGGCCGTTGCCCGGAGAAACTATACCTTGACACAACCGTGTGGCACGGTGTACAGTAGACTTTAGTACGCCTATATTTGACGAGCGAGGGCAAAGCGCAATGACACGGGGCCTAACCGAGAAACAGGAACGCATATTGAGCTTCCTGCTGGAGTTTGTAGACGACAAAGGGTACCCGCCAAGCATCCGCGAGATTGGCAACCATTTCCAGATATCCAGCCTGCGCGGCGTCACCGTTCATCTTGACGCGCTGGAACGCAAGGGCTACATCAACCGCGCCAGCACATCGAGATCGATCACCGTGATCGGAAAAACCGGTCGCACTGCCGTAGCGCGCGGCGCATCATTCGTACCGCTTGTTGGGACCATTGCAGCCGGAACACCGATTACTGCTACTCAGAACGTTGAGGGCCAGGTTCCGGTACCGGAGGAGATGGTGCGAAATGTGGATGGTGCATTTGCCCTGCTGGTGAAGGGCGACTCCATGATTGATGCGCACATTATGCCACACGACCTGGTGGTGATTCGTCCACAGGCCAGCGCCGACAGCGGTGATCTGGTAGCCGTTCTACTCGGCGACGAGGCGACTGTAAAGCGCATCCAGTTCACGCCCACCGGCGCACGCTTGATGCCTGCGAATAACGCCTACGACCCGATTGAGGTTCGCCGGGAAGACAGCCTTATTATCGGAAAAGTTATAGGTCTTATCCGAAGTTACGACGGACTGGCGCCCCGCTAACGGCCCGGCTCGAGCTCTCGACTTGCTCGCTCCGGCGAGGCAAGTGGCGTGCATGCCTCGCCGGAAGAGCTGCCTGTTCAGCCGGCGGCCGGCTTGATCTCCACGGTTGCGCCTTCGGCATCGAACTTGGCCTTCAGTGCCTGCGCTTCCTCCATATTGATGCCCTGCTTGATGGCGGCGGGCGCCGCTTCCACCTTATCCTTGGCCTCTTTCAGGCCGAGGCTGGTGACTTCGCGGACCACCTTGATGACGTTGATCTTTTTCTCGCCGATCGCCGTCAGGACCACGTCAAAACTGGTCGGAGCTTCCTCAGCGGCGGCTTCGCCGCCCGCAACTGCGCCCGGCGCGGCTGCGACAGCCACCGGCGCCATTGCCGTAACGCCGAACACCTCCTTCAGTTCGTGGGTCAACTCCGACAGCTCAAGGACGGTTATGCCCTTGATGGCTGCGATGAAATCTTCCTTGGTGAGTGCCATTCTGTTTCTCCTGTGCCGCCCTTGGGGCGGGATCGTACGGGATCAGGCAGCCTCTTTCTGGCTGACGATTGCGTCGAGTGTGTATACAAACTCTGAAATGATGCCGTCGAGCACGCCGACGAACTCCGCGATGGGCGCTTCCAGCACACCGACCAGTTCTGCGACGAGTTGGTCGCGGGATGGCAGTTTGGAGATGCGCACAACATCCGCGGGCGAAAGCAGCTTGCCTTCGATCCATGCGGCCTTCACCACGATCTCCGGCTTGCGTATCTCACGCACGAAGTCGAGGAGCGCTTTCGATGCCCCCACGGCGTCGTCGCCCAGAAATACGGCGGCGGTTGGGCCTTTGAGGAAGTCCGCGAACGCTCCAGCCTGCTCCTCACCCAGAGAGCGCGTGAAAAGCGTATTCTTCACGACATGGAAGCGCGACCCATGCTTTCGGAGGCGGCGGCCAAGCGTCTCTTGCTCACTGACGGTTAAGCCACGATAGTCGATGAAGATCAGCCCTTTGCTCTGTTGCAGCCACTCTTTACCCGCGGCCACCTTCTGCCGACGGCGGGCATGGCGGGTTTTCTTTTGAGCCATTCTCGTATCCTCTCGTGCACCGGAAGCTGTTAAGCGCCTGTGGGCAGGCACAAAAAAGCCCCGCGGTCCGCTGCGATAACGAAGCGCAGACACGGACCCGGGGCAGGCGCCTACGCCTGGCCACTTTTGCACTGTGCGGGTACCGAGCTAGCCTCGGCCGGTGGCGTCCTTGGCCATTATGCCCGCTTAACGGGCGCCGACTGTCTGCGGTGTGCTGGTAGATGAACGGCCTCTCCGACCGGTCACGATCTATTATGGCACCACCAGCGCTGGAGCGTCAAGCATTCGCGCCGCCTCGGGCTCAATTCGTAACAGCAGGCAGCGTCGCAGTGGCACGGTTAAGCGGCTCCGCCGTAAGGCATGTGGGCCGCTTGGGTCAATGCACCGGTGGAACCAGGACCCCATCTTGAGCGCATCGAATGCCTTGTGGAACCGCTGCCACGCCCGTGGCGCGCTCCAGCGCCATCCGAGCATCACCGTGCGTCCATCACCGGCGCCAAAGTTCATTCGCGCGGCGTCACGGCGAAAGGCCAGGTACCCGGCGTCCGCCCAATGAGGTTCTCCGCTGGTTTAGGACGCCGCGCACGCTCAAGTCAGCTTCTTACGTTAGGCAGAGCGGCGCCGCCGTCGGTGCGATACATTTGAATCAATCGGTGCGCCGCGGCTGTATCCTGCCACCCGAGTACATCCACCTCCTTATCTTCAAGATCCTTGTAGACATTGAAGAAGTGGTTGATCTCCTTGAGGCGGTGTTCATAGACATGCTCGAGCGAGAGAACATTTTCGTATCGCGGGTCGTGAGCAGATACACCGAGGATTTTGTGGTCCTGCCCCTTGTCGTCGCTCATGTGCAGGACACCGACCGGTCGCACCGGCAGCACGCACCCGGTGAACGTCGGTTTGGACGCCAGTACCAGAATATCTACCGGATCGCCATCTTCAAACAAGGTGTGCGGTATAAAGCCGTATTCGCACGGATAGTGAAGCGGCGAGTAGAGCACCCGGTCCAACCGGAATACCTCCGTCGTAATATCGTATTCGATCTTGTTGCTGCTGCCCTGCGGTATCTCCACTACAACGGTTACAATCTCCGGCGCTTGCGGTCCGATCGGCAATTCGTCATACTTCATCACACGCTCCTGAACCGCTGGCCGCGGGAGGTTTAGTATACCTTTGCCGTAAATTCGCAATCCGATAGCGCCAGGGCAAGAACGGTGGAACTTACGCGCCGCAACGGACGTAGACAGACGTTGATGAAAAGCGCTGCGCTTGAACAACCGCAAGCGCGCCGGACTATTTAGGTATCATTAGAAAACCGGAGCGAAAAGGAGGAGCGTAGATGAGCAGTGCCGCGGCGGTAACCAAGGGCGATTTTGAGGAGGAAGTGCTCAAGTCACCGATACCGGTAATGGTAGATTTTTGGGCCATTTGGTGTGGCCCCTGCAAACAGATAGCCCCAGCTGTAGACGACCTTGCCACCGAGTACGCAGGCAAGCTCAAGGTTTTGAAGGTGAATGTTGACGAGGAGCAGGAGATTTCCGAGCGGTACGGCATCCAGTCCATCCCCACACTGCTGTTCTTCAAAGACGGCAAACAGGTGGATCGGATAATGGGTGCGTACCCGCGACGGCAGATCGCCGCGAAGATCGACTCCGTGCTGACGGCCTAACCAGCCGGAGTTTTGGCCAGCGGGCGGGGATGGCGCTCAATCGCCGTCCCCGCCCGCATTGCGTTACCGTGATGCCGGGCAGGGATTGTACCGATCAGGGATTACCGTCAGATGGCGGCGATGCCGGCGCGCCGGCCGCCTTCTGCATCTCGGTAAGCAGTGCGGCGCTGCCGGCGTAACTTACAAACTCCTGAAGTACGAAGTAGTTGAACATCTGATCGGTTGTTCCGCCCGCCCCTTTTCCTTGCGTCACCAGGTAGTCCTTGGAGAGGCCCGCAGCGGTATCCACCTGCTTTTTCGTTAATATAGCCTTCAGGGCTGTAGAGACATCCACGATATTCTGCATGTTGAGCTTCGTACGCTCGGCCAGAAACTGATCCTCGATAGCCTTAGCCCTCTTCTCGAAGTCGGCCGGCATCGCGCCACCCACCAGCATCGTAGCCTTCAGCGCGGCTATCTCGCCCTTCATCGGCTCTACCAGCTTCTCGGCAAGCGCATTGACTTTTACGGTGTAGAGCGCTGCCTGTCGCGTAATGATGGTGGCGATGTCGCCATCCTGCTTCGCTGTGAGGTGCAGCTTGTTCAACGCGTTGAGGCGATCGATCTGGTCGAGCTCCATGTAGGTGCTCGCCGGGCCGGCGGATGTTTGATCCGATGGGGTCTGGTTGGCATTCTGTGCGCTCGCGGCGCCGCAGGCAATAAGCGCCAAACTGAGCGCACACGAGAAGGCCATTCCAGCACGGCGCGAGAGACTTTGGACTATCATGGCGATGGAAACCTCCTATATCTGAGCGCCCCGCACGGAGGCAACGTGTGACTGCCGCGATTATCTGCTGGTATTATGGCTTACAGTCTGCATGCCGCAACGACGCCTCATGTGCGCCGGGGCGTAAAAGATGCCGTGCATGTTGGACGACGGAGAGTGCCCGCCGGGTTACCACGTGACTCCGGCGCGGCGAATTGGGCGGCCGGCAGGGGGCTATTGCATCCATGAAGATACTTATCACCGGAGCTAAAGGCAATCTTGGCTCGTGCGTGGCGCGGCGCCTGAATACCGGCAGCAATGAACTGGTGTTGATGGACGCAGAACCGATAGAAGCCGTTGACAACTGCACGCCGGTGCAGGCCGACATTCGCGACGCCGCCGCCGTATCGTTCGCCATGACGGGCTGCCACGCGGTAGTACATGCCGCCGGTTACGATCAACGCGCCATGGATCACCACAATATCGATGACTTCTACCACGTTAACGTCACCGGAACCCACAATGTGCTGAGGTGCATGCTGCAGCACAACACGGCAAATCTTATCTACTGCTCCTCGGAGGCGGTCTACGGGGCGGGTTTGCGCGACTGCACGGTGCTGACTGAGTTGTGCGCCTGCGTGCCGAGTCAGGTTGCGGGCTTGACCAAGCACCTGGCCGAGGAGATGTGCCGTTACTACAGCCGCAGGCGAGCCGTGCGGGTGGCAATGCTTCGGTTTGGGCCCTTTTCGCACGGCGACTGGAAAAACGCCGGCCTTGCGCGGTTAGCAAACGGCCTGGATCGCGAAGACGCGGCTCAGGCGGTGGTGCTGGCGCTTGGCGCGGTCCAGGACGAGGCATTCGGCTGCCAGGCATTCGGCATTCACGCGCTGACGCCATTTACCGACGAGGACTGGCCGGAGCTGGAAGTCAATCCCGCTGCGGTACTGGATCGATACTATCCCGGCTGCACCGATATCCTCGCCAGCCACGGTTTGCGCGTACCGCACCTTCATACGCGATACGACATTACACGGGCCGTGACGCTGTTGGGGTACGACCCCGAATACAACTTTGAGCAGTTCCTGCGCCGCTTGCGCTCGCACTGAGAATGGAATCAGGCGCCGGGACGTACGGGCGCAGGCGCGGCGGCCACGCCGTTTCCGAGATTTGCCTCATTGGCCATAGCCCACAGCGTTAGCTCCTCCCGGAAGCTCTGCCAGGGAAAGCGCCGGCCAGGACAGGAGGTCTGGTTTACGTCGCAGTGCCGCCGAACATTTCCGATTGGGATGTGGTACTTCAGCATCAGCCTTTGGCACAGCGCCATGAGTGAGGTCATCTCCTCCACCGTTGGCCGGTGCGGCCACCAGTTTGGATTGCTGCGCGTGGAGAACGCGCCGATAAGGCAGATGCCCAACCAGTTGTTGTAGCCCCGAGCGTGGCAGCCCGGACAGTGGTCCGGGCGCCCTTGCTGGATCGTGCCGTCCGGCAAGATGACGTAGTGGTAGCCGATGTAGTAGGTTTTGCCGTGGTACTGCGTGGCCCATCCGGGGTGATCGGTGCGGTGGATCATATTGATGCGCCTGGCATCGATCGGCACGCCGTCAACCTCGGCGGGCGTATCCGAGGAGTGGATGACGATCCCGCCCGGTTCCGGCGCCAGCTTCACCCGCGTCACCTGCACGGTTGGAATTGGATCCGGCCGGGGCCTGGTTGGGCCGCAGCCCACTGAGCAAACAACGACGCAACTTTCCAGTGCAAGTAGGCCCGCGCCGATGCGTAACTGCAGCCACGGTGTGGTCAACGGACGATAAAACCTGCCTGTTCCAGAATCGGCGCCTCTCCATTGTAATTAAACCGGCAGCCGATGTCAAGCGCAGCGGCCATTGACCATTATGTCGCGCAGTGCGCTGAATTGCACGGATCAGGACAGTTTTATTCTGTAAGGACACAGAATACTGTCACTTTACAAATAGATGTTGTCGTGGTATATTGACAAACGGACGATATGCGGCTAAGCTATTGTGCGGTCGTGAGCACCGCATCGAACCACGGGGAGACGACAGGACGATGGCTGAAAACACCGATGCTCGTCGAATGCGACTCCTGGCGCGGCTTGCCGGCGCAGGTCAAGCCGTCCGTCTGGAACTGCTTGCCGACGAGGAGCGCTGCAATCTTCGTACGATCCGGCGTGATCTGGATGCCCTGCAGCGACTCTTCGAGACGGTTCGCAGCGTGGAGGTTCACCGCGGTTTCGCCGCAGTATGCACAGCTCCGTACGCATTGGGCCGGTTCCGTAACAATCTGCAAATACATACAGAGGCAAAACGGGCAATTGCGCGTGTAGTCGCCGGCATGGTACCGAATGACGCGTCGATAGCGCTCACAGGCGGCACCACACTGTTGTACGTGGCGCAGGAATTGCGCGCCGCAGCCATCGAAGGGCGTCCACCGACTGGCTGCATTGTGTTCACCAACAGTTTGCCAGCCCTGCACGAACTGGTTGCTGCCGAGATCGCGACCGGCGTGCTGGGCGAGATTTACGTTGCTGAGGATTGTGCTCTGCACTCACCGTCGTTCCACAGCGCTTTCCAGCCCAGCCTGGCGATTGCCGGTGTAAGCGGATTGACACTCAATAGCGAGGCGAGCACGAATGCGCTGTCGCTCTACTCCTCACGAGCCGATGAAGCGACCTTTCTGCGCGATCTCCTCTCCGGTGTTCCGGAGATCATCGTGCCGGCAGATAGCAGCAAACTGAACCGGCGCCATCCCTGGAGTATCTACCTGCCGCTTGCCGATAAGAAGGTGACTCTGGTTACCGAGAGCCTCACCGAGCGGCAGGTTGCCGAGCTTCAAAGCGTTCGACAGCGCCTGACCTCGCTCCGATGCGATTTTCAGTGGCGGGTCCCCAACTCGCCACAGCCCCACCAGATCCAACCACAATAAGGAGAGTTCAAAAGCATGTGTGGTATTACGGCATATTCGGGTCCGCGCTCGGCTGTAGAAACGGCATTGGTCAATCTCAAGCGGCTGGAGTACCGAGGCTACGACTCGGCCGGTGTGGCCTATGTGACTGCTGGCGACTTGAACCTGGTCCGCGCGGCCGGCAAGATTCAGAATCTGTCTGCGGCGTTAGTGGATAAGGATATCCACGCATCAGTGGCTATAGCGCATACACGATGGGCAACTCACGGTGCACCCACGGAGTTGAACGCGCATCCACATCGCGACTGCACCGGTCGCATTGCCGTGGTGCACAACGGGATCATCGAGAATTATCGTGAAGTCCGCGAGCGCCTCAGCAACGAAGGTCACTGCTTCGCCTCAGAGACAGATACCGAAACGATTGCTCATCTCATAGAGCACGAAACGCTGCACCATGAAACGGTGCGAGATGCCATTGCTGCGGCTGTGAGGCAGCTCAAGGGCTCGTTCGCGCTCGCCATCATCCACCTTGGTGCGCCGGAGACCGTGTTCGCGGTGCGCAACGAGTCTCCGCTGGTAATTGGCCTCGGCGACGGCGAAAACTTCCTGGCATCGGACATTCCGGCGGTGATGAACTACACACGGCGTGTGATTCTGCTTGAGAATCGCGATGTTGCAGTTATATCGCGAGACCAGGTGACGATTACCGATTGGTATGGCGAACCGGTTGAGCGCGCGGTGACCGAGATCACGTGGGACGACGCCGCCGCGGAAAAAGGCGGATGCGCCCATTTTATGCTGAAGGAGATTTACGAAGAGCCGCGCACCGTTGCGAACGCGCTCCGTGGCAGGGTCATGGGTTCATCCATCAGCCTTGACGAGCTTCCGTTTACCGACCGCGACTGGAGGCGGTTCAAACGCCTTGCGATAGTGGGCTGCGGTACTGCATACCACGCCGGCGTGGTTGGCAAGCGATTGTTCGAGGAGCTTCTTCGAGTGCCGGTTGAAACGACGATTGCCAGCGAGTTTCGCTACAGCGAACCCATCGTGGATGATGAGACGCTGCTGATCGTGATCTCACAATCCGGCGAAACAGCCGACACACTGGCTGCGATGCGTGAGGGGCAGCGGCGTGGCGCCACGGCCCTGGCAATTGTCAACGTTGTGGGCAGCACTTTGGCGCGCGACGCCAACGCCTCGCTGCTGACGTATGCCGGCCCGGAGATCGGCGTCTGCTCGACCAAGGCATATCTGGCGCAGGTAGTGGTGCTGGCGGAGCTCGCCGCCTTCCTTGCCGAGCGCCAGCACGAGGGACGGGCGACCAACCTGATTGATGCGCTTGCCAGGCTGCCGGAACAGGTTGCCGCCTGCTTGAAGCTGGAGTGCGAGTTACAGGATTTGGCCCGATCCCTTACCAGCTGCTCAACCTACTTTTTCCTGGGTCGCGGCTACGACTATGCCGCGGCGCTGGAAGCTGCGCTGAAGCTGAAGGAGATCTCGTATCTGCACGCCGAGGCATACCCGGCGGGCGAAATGAAGCACGGCCCTCTGGCGCTTGTGGAGTCCGGTGTGACGGTTGTAGGTTTATGCACACAAGAGCGGACGCTTGAGAAGATGCACAGCAACCTTAAAGAGGTGAAGGCGCGCAACGGCCGAGTGATAGCGGTTATCCGTGAGGCCGACGTTGCGCCCGACTCCGCAGACGACGTGATCCGGATACCCGGTTCACACGATGCGCTGATGCCGGCCCTTGCGCTGACGCCACTCCAGTTGTTTGCGTACCACATCGCATTGCAGGCGGGCTGCGAAATCGATCAGCCGCGCAACCTCGCCAAGAGCGTTACCGTGGAGTGAGGCGGAGCAGCCGGACGTCGGTTGTGCTATAATCCGCCACATCGCCACCACGGATAAACGCGCACGGAGCCAACCGTTCTGGTGGCGCTACCGACTCCAAAACGGCGCCATCCGGCCGGCAACTGGCCCGAGTTCCTTCGCCACATTGCCCCATCCAGCGTCCCCTGATTTTAACGTAACTCTACGCGGACGTGCTGCCGGATGACCCGGCTGCATACATCGCGGCTGGTGACGGCAGCGATACTGGTTCTCACCGGTGTGTCGCTTGTTGCGGGACTGTTCGCCGTGTACCGCCGGTTTCACTGCGAACTGCGCAACCGGCGTGTGGAGATAGGCGTCGACTGGGCCGATGTGACCCAGTTGGCGCAAATGTGCGGGCGGCCGCTGCCGGTGGTTCTGCGCCGGTTCAAAACGGAGCACGTCACTACCCTCATCATCAGCGAAGACACCGTAGTCGGGCTCGTTCAGTCTGGAGCGATCAAGGCATCCCGCACGCCGATCGGGGCCGGTGGTCGCGTTTCGGTACTGAGTTGTGACGACGCAGCTACCGAGCAGCGTATTGTTGGCGCCCTACGTCTCCGCGCGATCCGCGTCCTTCCGTTAACCGCCGCGTCGGCGCCGGGCCAGGGCAGCACCGTGATTCAATCCACCGGCGACCCGAAATCGTGGTGGACGCCGGTATCGTACAGCAATTTGCGCAGCCTGGGAATCGGCCTACCGCCCAGCGCCGTTAGCATGGCCCACCGCATCCATCTCCTGATTCTCGGACGCGTCGCCAACTTCGCCGGCGCCAGTTCGCAAACTGCGGCCAACGTGCTTAATGCGCTCCATGCTCAGGGCGCACACGCTGTGATCTTTCAGGGCGATGAGGTTTTGGGTTACAGTGGCGCCGAGCAGGACGTAGCCGATGAACTCAGCTCCTCGTCGCTCTCGACAAGCGAAGACGCCTCACAATCCTCCGCCAACGTGCCCTCGCCTACCGGACTGACATACGGCGCCGTGGAGTTCGGCAAACAACGCGGTGACGCACGCCTGACGTCGCTGCTTCGTGGCGACTACATCCGTGTCCACACCGTTCAACCCACCGAAATGGCGCAAATGACAGAACACGCGATCATCGATCGATACGCGCTTGCGGTTCGAGAGCGCAACATTCGTTTTCTGTTCGTACACCCCTTTACGTATGCCGGCGCCGATCCGGTTGGTCTCAATGTGTCATTCTTCGAAAAGCTCTGGAAGGATATTGCATCCCGTCCTGCCTGGACCGGTGGCGCACTCCTGTTCGGTGAGGCCCATCCGTTCGATCGTCCGGCTGTGCCTCGGTGGGCTTTCGGCCTGATCGGCCTCGGCGCCGCGGCAGGCATCGTTGTATGCCTGTTCCTCATCGGTCCGTTCCCATCCGGCATGGCGCCTCCTCTACTTGGAGCTCTGAGTGTGGCATTCGGGGCGGTGGCGATGAGCGGATCAGTTGGTCAAAAGCTGGTCGCATTGGTTGCCGGTATCGTTTGGCCACTAGCGGCTTGCCTTCTGGTTTGGCCCGGGCCGGTTAAGCAGACTGAGACGCCTGGACGGTGCGCACTGAAAGGCATCACCCGACTTCTACTTGCCAGCTGTGTGACGGCGGTCGGCATCGTGCAGGTGGCCGGGCTGCTGGCTGCACGAAGCTTCATGCTGAAAGCCGATCAGTTTCTCGGCATTAAGGCACAGCATGCCTTGCCGGTGCTGGCAGTTGCGGCGCTGGCGCTGGTGGGTGGCGTTTCGACTCCATCGGAGCGTTGGACAGAGTTCCGTGCTCGCGTCCAAAGCCGCCTGAAAGCGGCGATGCAGGAACCTGCGCGCTATGGCGCCCTTCTTCTCATTTTGGTTGCTCTTATTGCCCTATTGATCGTCGTAGCGAGGACCGGCAACGATTCGGGTGTCGGCGCATCATCGGTCGAGCTGCGGTTTCGCGACCTGCTCGATCGATTGATGCCGGTGCGGCCACGTACGAAGGAGTTTCTCGTCGGCCATCCGGCTTTCGTACTTGCCCTGGCCTGGTGGTTCCGTGGCCGTCGCAAGCCGGCGATATGCGCTTTCGTGGTTGGCAGCCTCGGCCAGGTATCGATCCTCAACACTTTCTGCCACATTCACACGCCGCTCATCATCTCCGTTTGGCGCGTTTGCTCCGGCCTCGTTGTCGGCGGCGCGATTGGCCTGATTGCGTTCTTTGTGTTTGAAAAGTACCTACCCAATCCGGCAGGTTCTCCTGCCGCTGGCGAACCCTCCAGTCAGTGACGAGCCGCATCGTTGCATCCGGCTACTACGGATTCGCCAATCTCGGCGATGAGGCTGTTCTTGCCGGTGTTCAAGCCGGACTAAACCAGGCAGCCAAACAGCCCGTGGCATTAACGGCGTTGACGAGCGATGTGGCATACACGCAGCGGCTGCATGCCATCGACGGCGTGCAGCGCACGTCATTCCGACAGGTTGCGGACGTGATTCGCGCGTCGGATCTGTTGGTTTCCGGCGGAGGCAGCCTCTTTCAGGACGTGACCAGCTTGCGATCGCTGCTGTACTACGCCGGCATTTGCCGGATGGCGCGCTATACCCGCACACGTTACATGTTCTACGCGCAGGGCGTTGGGCCGCTGCGCCGGCGCATTTCTCGCCGCCTGTTCAAGTGGGTGGCAAACGGTGCTGCGTTCATCACCGTTCGCGATGACGAATCGGCGCGCCTGCTGCACCACCTTGGCGTGCACGCCCACATTGAAGTAACCGCCGACGCGGCGCTCTCGGTACAACCGGCGGCGCCCAGCGCTGCCGCCACCTTACTCACGGACCATGGCATCGATCCGGAAGAGCCTATCCTTGGCGTGGCTTTGCGTCCGTGGCGTACTTCTCGGCCATTGGTAGCGCTGGATCGCTCCGCACAGCTTCTGCAGCAACTGCATGCCGAGACCGGATATCGAATCTTGATGATACCGATGCATACACCGGGCGATCGGCTCTATGCCGAGTCGGTGGTCGCCCGTGCCGGCCCCGAGAGTGGTGCACTGGTTCTGCGCAATGACTGCGACCCAGCCCTCGCTCTGGCGTTGGCAGGGCGAATGAAGTTGATTGTGGCGATGAGACTTCACGCGCTGGTCTTTGCTGCCAGAATGCGGGTTCCCAGCTTCGGCCTGACGTATGACCCGAAGATCCGTGCATTTCTCGGCGGTCTCGGCGCAGACGGATTGATGGCCGATTTCCACAACTTTGAACCTTCAAGTGTTGCTTTGCAGGTGGCGGATGCGCTGAACCGGTCGGACGCGATTATGGCGGAGCAGGAGCAAAGAATAGCGCGCATGGAACGCCGCTCGCTGCGGAGCGCTGAGCGCGCAATTGAGTGCATCCCGTCGCAGCGGGTCGTGCAGCGTCGTGCTGCCGACGTGTGAGCCTGGCCTGCCGTGGGTGTGGTATAATTCACCCGCGCTGGCTGCAGCGCCGTCCCCTGCGCGGTCACCTTGCCGGCGCGTATGCCCCCAATCAGCTAAACAGGCCATTATCTATGCGGCGGCATCGAACTGCGGCCGGCGGAACCTCGATCCGGCATACTCGGGTGACCCACCTGCAACAAGCACGCTGGCGCGTGCCGGCGATTCTTCTTGCCTTCGCCGTGTTGTCTGCCGCCGGGCGCGCATCGGCCGTACCGCCTCCCACGCTTTGGGACGCCCTGGCCTCCGGCGTCGCCGCGGAAGCGCCTGCACCCATCATTCAACCTGGCGCCCCACCGGTGGTTGTGCGTCACGGCCTGGGTCCTGTTCCCGGCTTTACGCTGGCGGATACCAGCGGCGGCGCCGCCAACGACCTGTTTTTCACCCACAAGCCGCGGCGCTCCGGCATTTTTGGCGCTATGGGCGATTGGGTTGACCATCTGGAGCGGGTAACCGGAACACACGTTCATGCCACCGGCCACGAAACGCTCTCGCTGCAGTTCTCCTCGGTCTCAGGCGGCCAGGGGGCTTCGCAAACCTATCAGAGCTATAACTATCTCGGTCAGGGCAGCAACGGAATCTACAACGACACCGATCTTACCATTGATGCCACGGTGCTGAAGTACTTCCACTACCAGACCCAGATCAGCAACAGCCTTTTCAACAATCCGGCCAACAACCGGGCGCGAATCGATTACAACAGCAAGACGCTGCGGTTTCAGGCTGGTGACATCCAGGCCGGATTCCAGGGCAACTCACTTATCGACTTCAGCCGGTACCTCAGCGGTGTAATGATCTCGGATGCGATATCGCCCCACCTGCAGAGCACCGTGCTGGTGTCGCAGACCAAAGCGCAGACGCACACGCTGGAAATCCCTGGAAACAACTCTTCCGGGCCGTACTACGTGTATGCCGGGCAGATTGTGGATGGCAGCGACCACGTACGCGTTGACAACCACGACATGATTCGTGGCCAGGATTACACCCTGGATACATACAGCGGCGAGTTGAACTTCTTGCACGGTCAGGTGATTCTGCAGACTTCCACGATCGCCATCACCTTCGAAACGTATGGTTCCACAGGCGCCGAAGGCAGTATCATGGGCATGCGCACCGTCTATTCGCCTCACAGTGGAAGCCAGGTTGGCCTGACCTCCGTATCCCAACTGCAGCCCGGCGGCGGCGCGACGCAGTCGCACACACAGCAGTTTGCCGGGTATGGCCAGCCAGGGGCGGTGTACATTCTGGATGCGCCGCTCGACTCCTCCAAGCCGTATACCGTAACACTGGACGGCGTTCCGCTGGTGGCCGGGCGCGACTTCATCTTCAACCCGGCATACAGCAACCAGATCGTGATGGTGAACACGATCCTACCTACACAGACGGTAAAAATCACCTATGTACCGCTCAACAACAGCGCGACGGCCGGCAACCGCAGCGTTATGGGCCTGGATGGGCATATCGGATTGGGCAAACTCGGCTCATTGGCTCTGGAAAGCGCCTTTTCGGGTATCGCGGTTTCCGGCAAGAGCATAGCCGGGCATGCGTTCCAGCTCTCCGGCGACTTCAACCCCGCGCATAATCTGCACACCAACGTGGTGCTGCGCGACATAAACCCAACCTATACCTCGATCGAAAGTACGGGCTTTGGGCTCAACGAAAAGTCAATCACACTGGACAGCGACTATCAGCCAACGTCGCGCCTGCGGCTCACCGGCAACTGGGAGACAGCACAGAGGCCCAACTACGGAAGCCTTCTCACGGGCGCCAATCCGACCGTATCGGTAGCCGGCAACGATCAATACAATCAGTATTCCCTCGGCGTCAACTACTCACTGGCGCGCAACAGCGCGATCAACTACTCCCGCACCAGCCTTGCAACCACCTATGCGCAGGGAGGGAACACCGACAACGTGCAGGATACACTGGGCATCAATGCAACGCTGCACCAGGTGACCCTGGATGCTGAGCTTGGTCGGAACGTAAACGACGCATCCGGCGGGGTAAACCTGTATGGCGGCGTCGCGACCACCGGCGCTGCCAGTTCAACCGGTTCTACGGTCGCCACGAACTCGCCTTCGCTCAGCACAGCATTCACCAAGCACCTCGGCGCCCACTGGCAGGCACGGCATGGGATTACGCTATCGCTCGGTTACTCCGACGATTCCATTAGTTCCGCTGCATCCGGCACGGCAACCAACACCGACGCGCGTGATGCCCAGCTGAACGCCACGTACTCGCCCAGCTCACACCTTCACCTGGATTACGGATTCGACCTTTCCGATACAGGCAACCTCGGTACGGTGACGCCGACGGTCGCGTTCCGGAACCTGCTGCATCCGGTGGCAGCAGTCGCTCCGATCGATGCGCCGCATCCCGATCAGAGCGGTGGCGCCGGCGGGAGCGTCTACTATCCGGGACTCGGCGGCGGCTCGGGCCTTGGTTATGGCGGCACCGGCTCCTACAGCGGCTACTACGGCAGCGCCTATGCCGCAGGCGCGGGTATTGGCAGTTATGGGGGTCGCAGTCTGACCAACCACCTGAACGTCGCCTACCAGATCGCCAAGGCGATGCAGACCTCGATTTCACTGGATCATGCCAGCAGCCTCGGCAGCTACCAGTATAACAGTACGCGAAACAGCATTGGCTTTGTGTTCTCGTGGCAGCCCGCCAAGCAGTTCCAGCTGAATGCCTCGTACAGCCTCATGGATGTGCTCTACACGGGCAATCAGGGCGGAACCAACAGCAACACGCTGCAGTTTTGGCTTCAGGGCCATCCTTTTGGTCGGCGGCTGGGCGTGCAGCTCAGCTATCAGGCGGTATTGGGGAGCAGCACCGCCAATCTGGCTCCCAGCACAACAGGCACTGCCGCGCCGCTTACCAACACATCCAGCAACCTCAACTCGATCTACCTGCATCTGGACTACCCAATCGCAACGCGCGAGGCCTTGTTTGTGGATGTAGATAACAATCTTCAGACGGGCTACGAAGGCAACCTTCAGCGCGACCTGCGCGTGGGCATGGACTACGCGCTGAGCCAGGCGCTCAAATTCTCGCTTGGCTGGCAATTCAACACGCGCGTGAACAGTGACCCCACGCTGAAGCAGTACAACTACAACGCAAACTCGCTGCTTGCGCAGTTTGGCCTCCACTTTTAACCGCCGCGACGAATCCGGGCAAGGCGCCGGCTAAAGCGACTGCTGCGCACCATCCAGCGCCCGGAGCGCAGCGGCAAGAGAGAGGATGAAGCCCTCCTGCGTTACCGTTTTCGTTCGGTGCGCGGATTGCGCCATTACCACCACGGCGCTACGTGCAGCCTCCGAACCGGCGTCGCCAGCTGCGGCTTTTTCCAACGCTCGCGCCAGGGCGTGGAGCGCCCGGCCGAGGTCGGCCTCCTCCCACGCCCTCCGGGCAAGGCGCACCGCCTGCCGAGATTGCGTGGAAGGCGCCCGCCGCTGCAGTTGATCAAATAGTCGCGCAATAGCCGCTTCCCGACCCATCGACAGTTGCGCAAGCGCTGAGTAGAGGGTCTCGCGGTCGTGAAGTGCCGCGCCTAATGACACCGCTATCTGAGCGCGGTCGACCGCCGACTGCACCCCCTCCAGTTGTACGGCAAGCTGTGGAACCGCTTCTGGAGCGGCCAACGGCTCCAGTGCCGCGGCCAGTGCGATGAGTACGTGCGTGGAGCTCTGCGCGGTGTCGGCGATACCAAGCACGGTTGCGCGGGCTAACGGGCTGGCAACTACCGCGAGAGCGTTGATGGCCGCTGCGCGCAGCCAATCCGGCGAGCGGTGGTCCTCGATCAACGCATTGGCTCGACTTTCGGCACGGTCGGGTGCGCAGCGTGCGAGTGCCGCAAGGCATGCTGCCGCTACATCGCTGCCGTCGATACCAGCCGCGAGCGCCCGATCCATTGCCCTCTCCAGCGCATCCGCGGCCCTCGGTAGTGAGCGGCGCGCAAGCGAGCGGGCCGCAGCTAACCGCACGGCCACGGCCCAGTCGTCCAGCGCCGCGACAAGCTCGGGCTCCCAGTTGGCTGCTGTTTCACCTTCGGAAAGCGTATGGACCGCAATGGCTCTAACCTCTGGCGCAGCGTCACTCAGCGCGCCGCTCAAAGCCCGAACGGCCTGCGGTCCGCCGATCTGATCCAGCGCCTGCGCCGCAGCCTTGCGCACGGCCGGGCTAGGATCTTGCAGGCCGGCCGCCATCTCGTTGGAGGCGAGCCGCGTTGCCGATTCGCCAAGCGCTTCCGCGGCTCGCAGGCGGGTTGCCTCGCCGCCTGGGCGCTGCAGATTGCGGATGTGACGCCACTTGCCCGGTCGAACGGCGCCGATCTGACGGATCACAGACCGGGTGGAAGCGGCTCCAGGATCCTCCACGCCTTTGAGAAGCGGGATTGTGGCTAACCGCAAAGCAGACGCCAGCAGAAAGATGATGTGGTACCGCGTGATGTGCAGGCCGGCAAATTGCGCATGCCAATGCGCCAGCGCCTGCATCAAGGCGCCGCCGAGCATCGGGGCTACGCCGCCTGCGACGCCTGTGGCAGCAGCCATGAGCGCCGCGTAGACCGGCATTTTGCCGGCCGGAGCAATGGCGATCACCAGGTTGAACTGAACCAGAGCGATTCCGGCCCAGAAGATGCCGCTCCCGATATTAAGCTCGGTGAGAAGAGTGGCGTTGAGAAGCGCATGGCCGGGCTGCGTTGCTGCCCAGCTGACGGGCAGCGTTACGACGCCGAGCGCGGCGATAACCAGGAGTGGTCGATTGCCGAATTTGTCACTGAGGTAACCCCAAAGCGGCAGCGCCAGCAAAGTTGCGCCGGAGACGATCGCCGCGTAAACCTGCAGCGCAAAATACGAGAGGTGCAGCACCTGGAGCGCGTAGACGTTGAAGAACGGCGCCGCTATAAACTGCCCGACGGCGAACATTGTACTGAAAACGACGAACCGCCGAAAGTTCCTGTCCTCCAGCGGCTGCAGGAGGTACGACCACGGATTGGATGGGCGACTCTCATTGTCGGGCGGCGTTGGCGGCGGCTCAGGCTGGCGCATTGTCACAGCAAAGGCCGCAGCGGCGGCTACCAGCGAAACACCAAATACCGTGCCGAAGCCCATTATGGTGTGCCCGTGCCTCTGGCAGCGATCCAACCAGAGCGCAGCGGGCAGCGATACGGCCATGGCCGCTAAGCTGGCCACCATATTGCGCCGGCCAAAGAAGCGTCCGCGGAAGTCGCTCGGTACCAGGTCGGACAGCCATGCCACAAACGCGGCTTGCGGCACATTGACAAGGATATTGGAAGCCGTGAACAGCGCCAGGAACAGAATCAGCGCAGCCGGCGCCGGCAGAACGAGCGGGAAGATCAGGATGGGCAGCCACAGTGCGCGTCCCGCCGCCGTGTACCAGGCAGTGAAGGGCCGTCGCGCTGAAACGTCGCGAGCAAACCAGGATGCGAGGAGCTGTACCAGGCCCGCGAACGCCGGAATGGCGGTGAGAAGCCCGATCTCAACGCTGCCCGCGCCAAGCCACAAACCGAAACCTGTAAGGAAAGCGCCGGAAACCAGCGTCCCCCAAGCATTTGAAAGGCCGGATTCCCAGACCGAGAACCGCATCGCGCGGAGCGTTTCAAACCGGCTGAGTTCGTGAGGCGCGTTGTCTGTCATCGGGGCAACCCGTCGACGCAATCGCGAATCGTCCGGGATGCGTTGAGTTTTACGCGCAGCGGAGGAGGTACTAGAGGGTGACTGGGCACGGTGGTTCCATCATCAGGATACCAGCCGAAATAGGGCATCGGAAGCGCACCGCAGCGAGGACGTGTTGCGGTTTCAAAGGTGCGAGCGCGATTGGCCGGTGGCGATGTTGGCGGGTACCGGCAACCGGCGTGACCGCGGTAGGATTGGCGCAGGCAGTGGGCTGGTTGGCGGCTGACCGATAGCCTTGTGGTAATCGGTCGGCAGCACCTTACAGCCTGTCTGCGGCCCTTAAGTACTTGAGCCGGAGGAACCGGATACCACGGTATGCGGCTATTTCTCAGCGATGGAATAGGGATCGGAGCCACACAAACAGACCGGCTTTCTATTCCGACCGGTCCTTGCAGGCGGCGTGCCGGCGCCTCCACGTGTACACAGTCGCATCGCTCGCACGGTACGAAACGCAGATCTCTTTCATCGACAAGCGGGCCTTAAGCTCGCCCAGAACGCACGCGATCTGCTCTTCAGTAAACTTCGACCTCTTCACCGTAATCCTCCACTGTCAGTTTCGAGAGGATCCTAAGTTCCCCGTGTTCAAATCCGGGGGGCAGACTAGAGGAGCTAGCCGAGGCGTAAGCCGCTGCGGAGCCGGATCATATGACTGCGCTCCTGTTGACCGCGGCGGTAAAGTAGATACACGGCTAGCTTGACCGCTGTACCCTGGCGCGTGAGACGGCGTCGTCGCCGGTCATCTGCCGCGTCGTATTGACCAGCAACGGGAATTGAGGTGACGATGTTTGGGTTTTCGCAACCACCGATCGTTCGGCATGCACTCGGCGCGGTAGCGCCAGCGGCCAAGCCCAGCGTGCAGGACGTGTTTGTCAGCCGTACGCTGGATGCGGCACAGCCATGGGAGATCGTACGGATACCCGCGTTGTGCCGCACGTCGACCGGAACGCTATTGGCGTTTGCGGAGGCCCGGCAAGCCGTCGCAGACCAATCCTCGAATATGATCGTTTTGCGGCGGCGGTTGGCTGGCTCGTCTAAGTGGCAACCGGCTCAGATAGTGGCGCACGATGCGCCTGCGTCGCTGAACAACCCGTGCGTGCTTGTTGTGCATGACCGGATTCTCTTGATGTACCAGAGATATCCGCAGGGAACTACCGAGCGGACGGCCGCCACCGGGCCTGTCTCGGCACAGACGTGCCGCACGCTCCTCCAATCGAGCAGCGATGATGGTGTAACCTGGAGCGCGCCGCGCGACATAACCTCCGCGGTTCGGAGCCCCGAGTCGCGGTCGGATGCATGCGGTCCCGGTATCGGTATCCAGCTTCAGCATGGGCCGCATGCCGGCAGGCTGCTGTTTCCATTCAATGAGGGTGTGGGCGGACGATGGCGTGTCTTTGCGGTCTATAGTGACGACGGCGGGAGCGTGTGGCAGAGGGGCGAAACGGCGCCCACTGCGCCGGCCATGCTGCCGAACGAGACGCAGTTTGCCGAACGGTCGGACGGCAGCGTTCTGATCAACTCACGCGATCAGGGCGGCTCACACACGCGACTAGTCGGCATCAGCAAGGACGGCGGCGAAACCTGGAGTCCACTGCAAAAATCCCCTGGTCTGCCCGATCCGGAGTGCATGGCATCGCTGCTGCGTTTCTCGTTCCATCCCGACCTATTAGTGTTCTGCAATCCCGCCGACCCGGTTCACCGCCGAAACGGCACGATCCGGCTTTCCCACGACGGGGGCGGAACATGGCAGATGATCCGCGTGGTAGCGCCCCGATCATTTGGCTATTCCTGTATGTGCGTGCTGCCACGGTCGCGAGTTGGACTGCTCTATGAGGTTGCCGAGCGATCTGGGGCCGGTTCAGCCGGTTACCGCATCGTTTACACCACCGTACCAATAACCGTTCCGCGCCGCTCGCCGAAGCAACCCGACAACTGAATTCGCCTTGGCGGGCGATCTGTTAAGCGGTATCCTCGTCGCGTGCCCGCAGCAGGGTATCTTGCGCATCGAGTTCGGAGAGAACTGCGAGCGCGGCTGTGCGCAGTGGCACGGAGGGGTCCGCTGCATAGCTCTGGCACAGCCGGCGGACATGCACGTCGAGCCGTCGCAGATGCAGAATGGCTTCCACTGGAGCCTCAAGCAGCACGGCCGCAGCTGGCTCCGCTGCCTCGAGCACGGCGGAGCGCACGAGATCGGGTATGGGGCTGAACGGCATCACAGGCAGCTGACCCGTCACCATTGCCAGACCGCGTGATGCCGTGATCGACTCCATCAGATCTGCGAGCCTCATGAGCGTGGGAAATGGCTCCAGCGGCCCTCTCAGCTCCATCCACGTCACGGGCTCGGGTCCCTGCAACCTTAAGACAAGCTCGTTCAGCGCTATGGAGTCGCTAAGGTCTCCATCGTGCTCTCCGGCCGGTTGGCGTTCGGTCACGCTTCTGGAGCCACGGTACCGGCGCGCCCGGCAGGTTGGCCGGCCGCCATCACGCTGCGCAGGCGCTCGCGGACGCAGGCTGCAGCCAGCGCAGCCGTGCGGCCAAAGTCACCATCTCCGCGAATGATCAGGTCAGCATGCACACGTGAAGGCTCAACGTACAGCGTGTGCCCGGCGCGAGCACACTCACGATAGTACGTAGCGATCCACGCCGGGTCGGTACTGCCTCGACCGCCGCGCATATCCCGGAGCAGCCGCCGCAGCGCCCGAAGATCGTCCTCGAGTTCCACGTAGATCCTCAGATCGAAGCGGCGCCGCAGTTGCGCCACATGCAGCGCCATTAGTCCCTCAACCAGAACGACTTCGGCGGCAGAGTCATCGGCCGCCATTGCGTCCAGGTCGGCCAGGAGCTTGTCGTTATCTGCAGATTCAGGATGGTTGTTATCGGGCAGCACCTCACCCGTGGCGGGCGAGACAAACGTTGGACCACCCGGCGCTCCACGATAGAAATACCGGTCCATGCCGATCACGTCCACCGAAACAGGCGGCGCGCCATCCTGAAGCGCCTGCCGCAACTCAGCCGCAAACGTTGTTTTTCCGGACGCCGATCCACCGGCGATAGCAACAAAAATGGTGGACATCGGCGTCGAAACTCAGGGCGAGTAGTGACCGGGCGCCACGGGTCCCGGCGGCTCGAAGAGGTAGAGCTTGCGATCCAGGTCGTGATTCTCTGCTGTCAATACCATCAGGGCCGGCTTCCCATCGTTCCGCGCATCGCCAACGGCAACATCCAGCACATGCCCGTTCAGTGGCACACTCGTCCACGTAGTCTCGAGGTCATCGCGAGAACATGCCCAGAACGATTTGGTACGCGCATCCAGGCGT
Organism: Armatimonadota bacterium; assembly: GCA_028871815.1. Lineage (NCBI taxonomy): Bacteria > Bacillati > Armatimonadota > Armatimonadota bacterium. The sequence continues at coordinate 152,241 of JAGWMJ010000007.1, forward strand.
GGCGTCATCACCACCACCTGATCTCCCGGCGTGTTTTCGGCGCCATCGGGTCCTGGTTGAGCCTGCTTTACGCAGACGTACCAGCGATACTGATCGCTCCAGTAAGATTGTACAAACCGGCTCGTCTCGCCAACCGACATAGCCGCCGAACCGGGAAATGCCTCGGTGCCCATACCGAACTCCACATAGCCGCTGCCATCGTGAGGCGGATTGAGATTAGACAGGTGGCAGTCGGTGGCGCCGATTTCGTACGGCGCCGCTTTGTCACCATCGCCACAAACTATGGCGTCGGTGGCGGCTCCCAGCACCAGAGCAAGGCGACCCTGTGGCGGCGCCGCAAACAACCTCAAGAGGGCGTGGCCATTCCACTCGTAGATGCCTTCGGTGGTGATGAGCTGCTCACTTCGTGCAGGCGTTGTGATCTTCTTCTGCTTTCCCTTTTTATCCACCAGTTCGGTCACACTGCCCGGCGTCGTCCGCAAGTGTGCAATAAGAAGCGTGTCAGAGGCAGCGCCAAGAAACGACACCGACTCATCCAGCGAGAATTTGCTGCCATCCCAGTGCGACAGGACCACCGAACGCTGATAATCGTTGGCATTCTTGCCACCGATAAGGAACGCCACCTCGCTATCGGATCCGCCTTTCAACGGGCCAATTGCGATAAGGCGTGTGCGGTCCGGCGCGGCGCCGCTCCATACCTGTTGAAGTTGCGCGGAGTACGGGTTGAACAGGTGCGTACCGGCCACTTGAGCCCGGCTGAGACCTGCGGGCAGCAGGAGCGCCAATATCCACGCGGCAGCTGCAAATCTCGAACGCATGGCACATTGTACCAGCCGAAAACGGCGCGCGCCGAGGCATCACGGGGCGGGTCGGCCCGGTATCGGCACTGCTTCAGGTCCCACCGGCCAGAGGTTCTGCGCCTGCACCGTTCTCCAGTCGATTACCGAAACACCGCAGTCTTTGGTATCCCGATTCTGCCAGCCAAATGCCAGCTGTGAGCCATCGCCGGACCACGCTGGCGCCTGACAGTCGATCTGTGGCGGAGACTGCGCCAGCATCTTGTTGGAGTTGACATCGTAAATCTGAATTCGCTTGTGCAGGTCCACAGTCACAACCGACACGGCCAGTTGTCCTTTCGGATTGGCTACCACAGGGAGGTAAAACCAGGGTCGACGAACGATGGTGCTGCGCGTCCAGCTGCTTAGGTCCAGCTTCTGCAGCGTCTCATCACGGCCCGATTTGGCCAGATACAGGATACGCCTCGAATCTGGTGTGAAGGTCGCATCGAACACCTGCTGCCTCACCGGCGACGTGTAGAGCAGTTTGCCGCTGCGATCCACCACAGCCAACGAGGTTTGCCGAGTGGATTGTGCGATAAATGCCAGATACTTGCCATCGCTGGAAGCAACGGCGTTCGATGCATGGATTGTCACTTGCGTTTCGGGCGTGCGCTTGCCGGTCGCGGGATTCCACGCCTCCACCAACCAGCCGTTTTTGCCGTCGGCGGCGGCCAGGACCATGCCGTCGTGCGGCAGCCACACGCCGTCATTGCGCGTTGCCCATTCCGGACCTTGCATGGGGATTGGCGTCCGAGCGCCCGCCGGCGGCGGCGCCCACACCCCGGCGGCCAGGTTTCGACCGTGCAGATCGGCAAAGTAGAGCGTGTTTGCAGTTTGCGCCCACACCGGCTCCACATCGAAAGGACCTTTCGACTCCCACGCGACGTCGCCGGTTTTGGCATTGAGGACATCAACCACGTATACGTTACCAAGTTGTGAATCGGGTCGACTGACCTGACAAGCCAGCCAGGGGCCGTTGGGATCGAAAGCCAGCGCCGCTACCTGGGTGCGGCCAAGGCTGTTGGTAAAGACCTGGCCCGGCACGCGTTGCGCTCGCTGCCGCGCCACCCACCAGACCAGCACCAAAGCTGCCGCCACAGCCAGGCCAATCAAGCGTCGCCGGCGTGCGCCTGGCGGTGCTCCTATGGTAACCGACATGATCCACCTCCGCAATGAACGCGACGGTACAAATACAGGAGTCGCCGGAACTCTCGCACCGTGATTACGCGGAACGCTCCGGACCCGTCAACCAGCTTGAGAAGCCGGTTCGACGCCAGCCTCGCCAATGCCTGCGGTGTTTTGATGACCAGGTAGCACCGGTCAAGGTTCGAAGCTTGCCGGCGGTCAGTGCAGCTCCGGCAGCCAACCGGCGTGGGCGTCCAGAAGCTCATCCACCATGCTGTGGATCTGCTCCAGGGTCAGCTCGGCAGCGGTGTGCGGGTCGAGCATCGCCGCGTGGTAGACGTGCGCGCGTGACTGCTCCAAAACGGCAGCCACGGTGACGGCCTGAACATTGACGTTGGTTTGAATGGTTGCCGCCAGTTGAACCGGCAGTTTGCCGATGCGCGTTGGCTGCAGTCCATTCTTATCCACCAGTACAGGAACCTCAACACAGCAATCCGGCGGAAGGTTATCGATGAGGTCGCCGTTTGGCACGTTGCCGTAGATGACTCTGGGCGTACCGGTTTCCATGCTGTGAATAATCAGCGAGCCGTACTCGTGGCTGCGCTCAACATGAACCGGCGCATCACCCTCAAACTGCGCCTTCATGGCGTGCCAACCCGCGATTTGCGCCTCGCAGCGCCGGATATACTCATCCAACGGTACATTGAACTGCTCAATGAGGTCTGGACGGTCGCGCCGGATAAACCACGGACAGTATTCGGCAAAATGCTCGCTGGATTCCGTAACGAAGTAGCCAAGACGCGTCAGCATCTCGTACCTTACCCGGTTCCAGGCCGGAACCCGACCCTCTTCGACCACGCGACGGATGAGCGGGTAGAGATCCTCGCCGTTCCGCTCGTACCGAAGGTAAAAGGCCATGTGGTTGATGCCGGCGCACAGGTAGTTAATCTGATCGATCGGTACGCCGATGTCTTTGGCCAGCTGGTGCGCGGTTCCCTGGACGCTGTGGCACAGGCCCACCGTAGATATGCTGGAACTCGCTGCCACCGCCCAGCAGTTCATCGCCATCGGATTCACATAGTTGAGGAATGTGGCCGTTGGCGCAACCGCTTCCATATCGCGGCACATATCCAGCATGACCGGAATGGTGCGCAGCGCTCGCATAATGCCACCTATGCCAAGCGTGTCGGCGATGGTTTGACGCAGTCCGTATCGGGCCGGTATCTCGAAGTCGATAACCGTTCCAGGTCGATAACCGGCTACCTGGATCATATTGATCACGTAGTCGGCGCCCTCGATGGCAGCGCGCCGGTTGGTGGTCACGGAAATGGTTGGGTGCGCATTGAGTGAGCTCGCAACCTTGTTGGCCACGATTTCGGAAGTCAGCAGCCGCTCGGCGTCGATATCCATGAGTGCGACGTCGCTCTCGGCCAGCTCGGGAAACGAGAGGATATCGCCCAGCAGATTCCTTGCAAACACGGTACTTCCGGCGCCGATCATTGCTATTCTGGGCAAAACTTCCCCCTGGTTCTCGCTGAGAGGCCGTCGCCACCCCCCGCGCTGACGCGGCTATGGATTCTGCTTGATCCCTGCCCGTTTCCGGCGAAACAGCTTTCCTGGGAACAGGTAGGTGTCACGGCGCTGCTCGGACTCCATGACGCGGACGCGCGCCTTCAAAAGGTCCTCCAGACAGACCATGCCGGCTACACGTCTTGAGGCGTGATTATCGAGCACCGGCATACGCGTGCGGCCCTGCTCCGCCATGCGCTGCGCAACGCGCTTGAGCGTCTCGTGCGAATATGCCACCGTGTATTCGTTGCTTGCAACGTCCCCCACCGTACGGGCACCGGCGGTGGCGACGCTCTCTTCCAACAGATGCGCACGAGAGATTACGCCAACGATCTTTCGCTCGTTGTCCACGACCGGGAACAGCTTTTGACTCCGGTCTGCGTTATGGGCCGGGTGACGGGGAAAATCTGCGAGGGGCAGATTCTGCTCCAGGACGGCTGCGTTGGCGCGCATCACTTCACGGGTATAGAGCACTTCGAGCGGATCGATAGCATATTCGCAACTCAGGTGGTATCCACGGCGCGCAACCTTTTCGGTGAGGATGGATCGGCGCAAAACGAGCGCACTCACGGCGTAGGCGCAGGCAGTAGCAACCAGGAGGGGACCCAGCATCGAAAAGTTGTGCGTGATTTCGCACGAGAACAGAACCGCTGCCAATGGCGCCCGCATGGCCGCGCCGAGGACGCACGACATGGATACCATGGCCCAGAATCCGGCGCCGGCTGGCGGCAAAAAGTGTGCCTCCAGCGCCCCAAGCGCCCCGCCAATCATCAAAAGCGGCGCCAGCACGCCGCCGGAGGTGCCGCTACCCAAGGAAAAGGACCAGATAACGGTTTTGACGATAAGCACACCAGCGATCAGGCTGTAAGCAACTTGCGACTGTGTGAGCAGCAAGCCGATGGTGTCGTAGCCCACACCCAACGCCCGCGGGAAGAGCAACCCGCCCAAGCCAACGGCGGCTCCGCCAATGATCGGCCACACGGCCCAGTGGACGTTGAACCTCTTTCCGAATACCACGAACACATCTTCGGACGCATATACCATTCGTGTTGCCACTACCGCAATAAGTCCGCCGAGCAGGCCTGCAACGGCGCATCCAACAAACACAATGGGGGTAATGGCGCGCAGCAGGTGATCCGGCGGCGCGACCCTCACGCCGTGCATTACCAGGCCGAAGTCGAACCGGCTGCCCAGCAGCGGTACCCGGGCGGCAGCAGCCACCACGCTGGCCAACACCACAGGGACCAGGCTGCGCGGCTTCCATTCGAACAGCATCACTTCCACGGCCAGCAGGACCGCTGCAGCCGGCGTGCCGAACGTTGCTGCCATGCCCGCGGCGGCGCCGGCGACCAACAGCGTTTTGCGCTCGGCGCCGGTCAGGTCAAAGAACTGCGCCACCAGCGAGCCAATGGCTCCGCCGGTCATGATGATGGGGCCCTCGGCGCCAAAGGGTCCGCCAGAGCCGATCGATATGGCCGATGAGATCGGCTTGAGCACCGCCACCCGAGGCTCAACGCGGCTCCCTCCGACCATAATCGATTCTATCGCTTCTGGAATGCCGTGACCCCGTATCTTTTCCGAGCCGTACCGGGCCATCACGCCCACGATGGCGCCGCCAACAACAGGCGCCAGAATGGCTGCGGGTCCCAGGTGGTTCAGTGCCGGAGAGCGATTCAGAAAGCTGACCTGATGGAAGAAGAACAGGTTGGTGAAAAGCCGGATCAATTGCATCAACGCCCACGCCACGGGAGCGGCAACGAGGCCAAGCAAAACGGCGATACCTGAAATCAGCACTACGCGGAGCGTAAGGGTGAAGTCACCGGGCTCGGGAGCGTCGCGATGGCCGGTGTTGTACGAATCCGGGTCCGCTTGTAATGGCAATTCGGCATCTCCACTCCACACATCGCTGAGTTCTACGCGTGGGGTGGCTTAATTCTACCTGTGACGTAAAGGACGCCGGACGAGGCCGAACGGTCAGCGAATTGCGAACACCAGTTTGAGCATCAGGCGTGGAACAAATGCCGTAGCGTTGGGATCACCCAGAATCACATAGGTGTTGGTGCCCAGGCCGCCGGCATTGTGGTACTGCAGAAATGCATTGAACCGGCCATTTTGCCACACGGCCCGGCCGCCCCAACTACGCTGCGGACTCATGGCGTAGTTAAACGTGAAGATATGCTGTTGTGTAACGCCCTGATAGTTCTGCACAAACGACATCAGGCCAAGATCGAGGTGGCGAAACAGCCGGACTTGCACCGACGGTCCGACCGAGGTGTAGGGTAGATCCGCCTCAACGCCCGTTTGAAAGTTGATGCCCCAATTGCGGTAGTTGTCGCCGGCGCCCCCACCTACCGCCATTCCCCAGGTGGCGTCGGTTTGGGCGTCGAACATCGCGTAGCTGCCGAAGGTCTCAATGGAGTAGTTTCGCCGCGTTACCAGGCTGGCATCCGCCGAAACGCCGCGTTGAAATGGAACGCCATCCAGATGCCAGTTCCAGGTGTATCCACCGTTGACGTCAGCTCGTCGGAAGAAGCCGTGCTTCCATTTGGGTGAATAGTCGGTAAAGCCACCGGCACCCTGATAGTCGGTAAAGGGAATGAATCCCAACCGGTCGAGAAATGCGCCATCAACACGCGCCACACTCATAACGCCGAAAAGATTCGTGTCGTTGAAGTTGACATCGGCATAGTAGCCGCGGCCGCCGGCCTGTGGACCCAGCGACTGCGCAAGGTTGGCATCAGCGCCCCACTTTCGGTGCTGCCAGGATGGCGTAAGTGCGATCACGGTGTTATCGGCGCCGGCGGCAGAGTGCTGCATCAGTAACACCGACGTGGTGGTGGCGGCATTGAAGTTCTGGCGAAACGACGCCACCAGATCGCTTTCGCTGCCAAACGCGGCATCTCCAAGCATGCTGAACGATGTATGCGGGCTCAGTTGGCCGTAGGCATTCACCCCGGCATCGATGCGGCCAATCAGCTGCGAATCGAAGAACGGCCCGATGGCATAGTTGCTTCCTACATTGCGAAAGTCGCTACCTTCCTGAAAGAACGGCCGTTCATCCGGAACGAAGTGGCCACTTCGCGAGAAGGCAATGCTGGCCACAGCGCCTTCAATGCTCTGGAAGTCGGGGTTAATTGTAGCTACAGTGGTTATCTCAGGAGTTGGTTGCAGCCTGGCATCCAACCCCGCCTGCAGCTCCGCGCGACCACCGGCATTCATGCCAACAGATGGCAGTAGGTACGGCAGCAGCGAAAGCCGCGGCTTCCAGGTGCGAAGCGGTGGCACCACGCCAAGCCACTTTCCCTCGCGCGATTGCGAACCTTCGGGTCCGAGGTCGGACCACCAGGAATCGACGTGAGCGTGCTGCTCATGCCGCTGAAAGTTGATCCCCATTACCATCGCCGCGGCTCGCGCCGGGTAGGGAAGAATGCGCCAGGGAATACGCATCTCAGCGGTCCATCCACCGGCGTCGCGCTTCGTGGCTGCCTGCCAGTCTCCCTGCCACTCCAGCTTGTCGGCGCGGCCGCCGGCGATCGATGCCGATTGCGTGCCTATGGCGTTTACCGTAAAAGTCGATCCATCCGCCCACTGCATTGTGTCGAAGGTATCGATGCGAAACGCAACGTTGTCGTCGTTGGAAAGATCAACGTTACGAATTGATTCATTGGCTACAATAGCAGATGGTTTGGAGTCGCGGCACCGGAACGCGATGAAGATATCGGTGGCGTTATAGATCAACCAGGCTTCTGTCTGATCGGGTGCCGGTTGATGCGCGGAGGTCTCTATGAACACAGTCGCGTGGGCTGCAACCTTCCACGCGGCATCGCGCAGAGAGCCGTCGATGACTGGCGGGGCAACGCCGGCAGGCAACCTTACAGCGGCCAGAGTTCGCTTTGACCAGCGCTGGGCAAATGCCGTTGAGGTAATTGTGGCCAGCATTATAAGGATGGCAGCCGCCAATACCCGTTTGAGAGAAGGCGTGTACGACTCGGAAAAATGCATCTGTTGCTACAGTATACAAACCATTGAAACCGTGGGTTTTTGCAGTCCCGAAAGTCTACCCGGTTTGCGACTGAGCCCAACCCGTCGGATCAGTCGGCAGCTGCGGCATCCATAATCTGTTTGACAAGTGTATACCGAGTCCGCGGTTCAACGTTGAGTTTGGTCATAACGCGCTCGGTGGCATGCCGAACCGCTCCGGTAGAAACAGGCGCTTCCATCTCTGCGGTGAGCACCTCCGCGATCGCGTCGGTGCCTAATTCGCTGCCGACCAGTTTGCGAGCTACCGCAAGCTCGAGAGCCGAGAGCCCCATCCTTCGGCCCAACCTTACCATAGTGCGATCCGGTTCCGCCAGGTTTGCCTCAAGGCGCAACGCCACTATCTCGGCTGCGGCACGCCTCACTGCTTCGGTAACATCACTCGGGCTGCAGTTTTTGGGTAGCGCATCTACGGCGCCGGCGGCCCGCGCCACGGAGAGCAGGTGCGTATGTGAAGTCAGAAGGATGATCGCGGTTTCTGGCCGTGCCCGCAGAATAGCCGCGCACGCCTCAGTTCCATTCACCAGAGGCATAGAGAGGTCCATGAGGACGACGTCCGGCGCTAAACTCTCTGCCAATGAGATGGCTTCGCTGCCATCCATCGCCTCGCCGCACACAACCATGTCGGGCTCGGCGTTGATGTGCGCCGCCAACATCTGGCGCAGCAGATCGAAGTCATCGGCAATGAGAACGCGTAACGGTTCCGGCATGCGCGTTCCTTTCGTTGTGCGAAAAGGGGACCGTGCAGATCGTGCCGCCACGCCCACAGCTGGGCTAGGTGGCGGGATTCTCCTTCTCAAACTCTGCCATGACGAACCCTAGCGAACGGCAACGCTCGCCCACACTCTTCACCAGGCCCGGCGAGGCGCCCTCGCGAAATCGCGCATTCACGTGGAGACGCACCCTTACGGCTGCACCAGGCGCCGCGCCAAGATGCTGCAGTACCTCCGAGCGAATGCGGCCAAAATCGCGTATGAACGCTGCCGCGGTGCCATCCCAAACCGCGTGGAACTGTACCGGCCCACGCGCGTCGATATCGGCGAGATTCGGAAGCGCTTCGGTTCGGCCCGCCAAACCGTGGGGGATTGCGTCGTTCAACGTCCGGCTGGACTGGAGGCGTGGCAGGTAGAGATACGTTGCGAAGCAGCCGGGCAACTGCGCAATGGGAACCGGCGAGCCCAACCAACCCGTCAACCGGTCATATTCGTCGCGCAGCACGGTCGGCGGCAGCTCCAAGAGCAGAAGATCCTCGGCACACAAACGCGCGGAACATCGGCTGGCGATTCCATCTCCGGCTTCCAGCGCCAGCTCGCGCCATTGAATCGGAGCCGCAGGATCGGCCTGTGTTGGAACCAGGAGCCATTTCCACGCCTCGCCGATCTGTCGATTCACAACGGCATCAGCATCGTCGGCCTGTGCGCGAGCGTGGGCAAGCTGAATCGCATCCAGGCTCAGGGCAGCGCCCTCATGCGCGATGGATCGCCACGCCAGAAGCGCGCGTATCGACTCGTACAGCGACTTCACCTTGCGTGAATCGGGCGCAAGAAAAACGAGGGTGTTGCGGTACCGGCGCGGACCGCTGCCGCGAAAGTTGAGAAAGCTGTCGCTGATGTGCAGTGCCGGATCGGAAGCTGCATCCGGCGTTTCGTGAGGATGGTGCGGGCTAAGAATGACCAACGACGTAGCCAGCGTATCGGGAACGTCGGCAGTAAACGCCGGTGCCACGTGAATGGCGCTAAAACAGCCGGTATCTCGCGATGACAACAGCAGTCGTTTGCGCGTTTCGGCGAGCAGCATGGCGTCGCGGACTGCCTCTGCGCGTTCGGCAGCGAGGTGGAGCACCACCTTCAGCGGACCGTCATCAGACTGCGGATCATCGGCGGAACGTACCGTCCGCGCCTCAGAAAAGATGCTTCTCAGCGGGTCGCCGGAGCCTTCGCCGTCACCAGGTTCCGGATTAATCCAATCGGGCGGCGGACCCAGCGGCTTTTTACGCATCCAGTATCTCCTTCACCAACGCCTCGTAATCCTGTGTCGCCGGGTTATTGGGGAACAGGGCCGGCAGTGGCTGCCGGTACATCTGCGCTCGGCTCACGTCCACCGCCTTTCGTATAACGGTATGGTAGACGCGCGACCCGTAGTGCCTCCAGAGTTGATCCAGCACGTCGTCGCTAAACTGATTCGATTCCACGCGGCAAGCCAGGAAGCGATGTGTCGGCTGCTCGGGCAACTGTTCAGCCACGTGCCGTACAATATCCAGGAGCTTGACGGTGCCACGCAGGCTGAATGCGCCCATATCTACCGGAACAATGACGTCGGTTGAAGCTGCTATGGCATTGCAGGTTATCGCATCCAGGCTCGGCGGACAATCGATGACGACATAGTCGAATTCCGGCAGAATCGGCTTCAACGCATTGCGCAGGAGGTTGACCCACCAGGGGCGACCCGTCACCTGAAGTGTGGTATCTGCCAGCTCCAGGTTACTGCCTACGATGTAGAGCGACGGTGGCAACGGCAGCGCGGAGGTCTCGGGACCGGATGCGGTACCCATATTCGCTACGGGCTGCATCACTTCCTGAATCGGCATGCCCTTGACCAGGATTTCGTAGAGCGTCTTCTCCAGTTTGTCGCTGTCGATGCCATAAACCTGCGTGAGGTGAGCTTGCGGATCGGCATCGATCATCAGCGTGGGACCACGCTCAGCCAGGAGCCATGCCAGAGTGGATGCCGTGGTCGTTTTGCCCACTCCGCCCTTATGGTTGCAAACCGAAAAAATGCGAGGCGCCCCGCGTACGGCCGGCTCTGGCGTACCAACGCGGGCGAACACGCTTTCGAGCTCCGCCCGATCGACGCGGAGACGCCGGCCGCTTGGATAGCTCGTAAGCTGACCCTCGCGGATGTAGTTGCGCAAGGTCTGGGCGCTCACATGGACCAGTGCGGCCGCATCGGCCAGGTCCATCAGGTCCATGAGCAGTACCTCCCTACGGGAGTGAGTATCATTACAATATGGCCGCAAACGTGGCAGAATGCCCAGAATACCTTGCCACAAGGCGTGCGCGAGGGGTTAGCTTGGAAGTATACAGCGTGGGCTTCCACCGTGTCAAACGTGGCAACGGGTCGAGACCGCACAGCGGCGAAGGTTTCCGGCGAAGAAACGAGCAGATTCTCCCGGAACGCTGTAACAGGCAAATGCCTTGACAGCCTGAACGAATTAGTGGATACTTGTCCACTAGTACGTTGTGTTCATCGGTTATCGCATCGAGCCGGCAAACCAATGGACCGTGACCGTTCAACAAGGAGAAGACGATGGCAAAGTTTGGTCATTTTGATCTGAAGGCGAAGGATGCCGCGCGGGCGCGAGGCTTCTACGAGTCGGTATTCAACTGGAAGTTTCATCGCTGGGATGGTCCTATGGAGTACTGGCTCATTCAGACAGGCGCTGGGAAGTACGGGATCGACGGCGGCATGTCGCTCCGAAATGAGAGCGACAAGAGTAATGTAACGTTCACAGCTGCCGTACCGGACGTGGATGCCTATCTGGAGCGCGCACTTTCGGCGGGAGCCAGCCAGTTGCTGGACAAGCATACGATTCCCGGCGTGGGCGACATGGTACTTGTCGCGGACCGTGAGGGGCTTCCGTTCGGCATGCTTCAGTTTCTCCCCGGGGCTGAAGGCCAGGCGATGCCGGGCGCGCCTGCCGAGGGCCGACGCCCTGTTCACTTCGAGTTCTGCGCCACCGACGTGGAAGCCGCCATGAAGTTCTACACCGCGGTTCTCGACTGGACCTTCGACAAGCACGGCGGCGAGCAAACGTACTATCTCGCGAAGGGTGGCGACCAGGATGCACCCGGCATCAACGGCGGCCTTATGCCCGAAATCGAGAACTGCCCGAACATGTTCCTTGCGGTCATCGAGACTCCCGATGTGGAAGCGACGGCCGGGGCAATAACGGCAGCAGGCGGCAGCCTCGTGACCGCTCGCATGGATATTCCCCACGTTGGCAGCTGTTACTACTGCACCGATACCGAGTGCAATTCGCTGGCGATCATGCAATTCACCCGCTAGCGGGCTAGTGTGATGCGCTATAGCCAACCTGGCGCCGGCCGGCATCCCGTGCGTGCGACGCCAGGTAGGCATTCTCGAACAGCCCGGCAGGTATGTCTGGAGGAACCATGAGGCTCGCCGCACCGACTGCTCTCGCACTGATTCTGCTGACGCTTTGTCCGCGAGTGCATGCTCAAACCTATCCGCTCGGCCCGGACTCGATGGTCCAGGTCGGCGTGCCTCACGGCACCGTGACGCACAGCACGTTCACCAGCAAAACGGTGTTTCCGGGCACAGTTCGCGACTGCTGGGTCTACGTTCCCGCAGAATATGACGGCAAAACGCCGGCGTGCCTGATGGTTTTTCAGGATGGCGGCTGGTTTGCCGATACAAACAGCAGCTTTCGGGTTCCAGTGGTGTGCGATAACCTGATCTACCACCACCAGATGCCTGTGACGATCGTGGTGATGGTGAACCCAGGCGTGGTTCCGGCAGCGAACTCACACGCCCTGGCGCGATACAATCGCAGCCTGGAATACGACTCCATGAGTGGTCGGTACGTCCGGTTTCTGAACGAGGAGCTGCTGCCGGCGCTTATCGGCAAGTACCATATCAGCTCAGACCCGAGCGACCGAGCGATTGGCGGCATCAGTTCCGGCGGCAGCTGCGCGTTTACCGCTGCCTGGGAGCGGCCCGACTGCTTCCGGCGCGTCCTATCGTTCGTCGGGAGCTTCACCGACCTGCGAGGCGCCGATCGCTACCCGAGTCTGATCCGCAAGAGCGCTCCGAGGCCAATTCGAGTCTTCATGCAAGACGCTACTCACGATCTGGACATCTACCCAGGCAGTTGGTACTTGAACGCCCAGAGCATCGCCGACGCATTACGCTATTCCGGCTACGCGGTGAAGTTTGTGGTGGGCAGCGGCGGCCACGATGGCATTCAGGGTGGTGCGATAATGCCCGACGCACTGCGGTGGCTATGGCGCGGCTACCCGGACGCAGTTCGGGCCGCAGCCACGTCGCCGCAACATGATACCGATGCACTGATGCCCCGCCGGGCCTGGTCGAGGGTAAGCTCGGCCGGGTTCGCAGCCGGGGCCGTGGCCTCCGCACCGGATGGCAGCCTCTACCTGGCGGTTCGGAGCGGCGGTATCGAACGGTTCAACCCGCAAGGTAAGCCAGCCGGCTGGCTGGTGCGAGCGGGTAACTATACCGCTCTCGCATGCAAGGCCGATGGAGTCGTGGTTGGTGCATTGAACCGGTCCATCGTTGAGATCGACGGAAACGGTAACCGCCGCACGGTAGCCAGGGGATTTACCGCTGGAGGACTCGTGGCAAACCATGCCGGCGACATCTATGCATCAGACCCCGGGCACGCGACCATCTGGCTCATTCCGGAACATGGTCACGCCACAGCCGCGGTTAAGGGCGCAAACGAAGCGGGCGCGCTCGCGCTAAGTCCCGACCAGACGCTGCTTCTGGCCGCGTCCCGGTCTCCGGGCCGATACATCTGGTCGTACCAGATAGGGCAGGAGGGACAGCTTCATTTCGGCCAGCCGTACTTCGATCTGTTCGTAAGGCACGATCATCCGGAGGACACAGTATCGGCTCTCACCACGCTGACGGATGGCGAACTGGTGGCAACCACGCCCGCTGGTTTGGATCTCTTTGACCAGGCGGGACGCACAACCGGAGTCGTTCCACTTCCCGCCCGCAAGGGAGCTGCCGGAGCGGCGTTTTGCGGCGGAAACGGTCAAACGCTCGTGGCAGTTGCTGCAGACGGAGCGGTGTACATCTGGCCCACCCAGATTGCTGGAGCCATGCCGTTTGCAACTCCATCGGAACCTGCCGCGCCGATTCTCTAGTCGGCGCCGCAGAACTGCGCCGTTTCGCGACGGAAAGCGGATCGGCCACGTGCGTCTTTACGGAGCGGCTAGTGCGGCTCCCAGCCCGCAGCACCCTCTTGCAGCAGGTCAAAGAGATGCCAGATTGCGCAGAACTCGTCTCCCGGACCAAACGTTGCGCTGGAGATACGGTGTACGCCGTGATGGGGCTCGCGATGAAACGACGAAACGCCGGGCCAGACCATTCCCTCATCGTCGAGGAACCCACAGTCCGCGGCGAAGGTGGTTCCGGCAATGGACACCATGGGAAACTGCCAGCCGCGACGAGCCGATATGGCGCTCATCTCCTCGGGTGAGTCTGGCGAAGAGACGGCGAACGCCGTCCTCCTCAGGATGTGGGGCAATACGCCATTCAGACCGTCCGCCCAGAGCGAACAGTAGTTACAGCGCTGGCCCATGTTGTGAACAACAAGCAAGTCGGACCGATCACCAAAGAGCTGGAGGAGCGTTACCGGGCCATCAGACTTGTCGCGGAACGTGTAGTTACTCATGGTCATCGCCGAGTGCAGTCGGCGCAATTCGGTCTGGCGCTTCCTAAGAGCCGCTATTTGTGCGTCTAGCGCTTCCAGTTCCCCAGCGACCGAGGCGTCGCGCGCATCGGCGTTTATTGCTTCCATTTTGCCCCCTCTGGCCGGCACCACCGCGCTAAGCGTTTCGCTGTTCTTCCCACCGCCGCTCCTCGGAACGGATATGCGCAGACCCTGGATCCATATACCAGTACGCTACGCTGCGGTAGACGCCGCTGCAGTTGTTGCCGGTGCCGTGCTCCAGCGTAAACCGTCCGTGTCGGTGAAATGGAATCGGATCAGATGCATGGAAGCGGTAACCGTAGATCCTGATCCCCTCGTTCCACGGTCCTTCGGCGTCATCGCCCGAAACCGGACCGGAATAGCCTCGGATACCCCACGCGTCGTTGAGGTAATCCTCGAGGCCCGTACCGTAAAGCGTCCTTTCGGGGTCATCGTCGATGTAGAACATCTCATCGCCCTCGCAGGCAGCGCGGTCCGTGGGCGCATCGCTCATATCCACCTCGAATGCGGTGCCGACAAAGTGTCCGGCCGCGCGCGCATTCAGGAGCTCCACGTTGTCGCGACCATCCAGATTGAGCAGGCGACAAGCCACGCCGCCGTAGTCGCGATGGTCGGGGCCGTGAGGAGTTTCGTGGTGCCATGTGGCACGGAATCGGAAGAGGCTTCGCGCCGTAACAGCCTCCAGGGGTTCCCAGGTCTCCGCGATCCTGCAGGTTACCGGCAGGATGCTTCGGTTCTGAAGGGTCAGAGTGGCGCGATGTGAGTGCGGCATGGCGAAGCGACACCACCCAGCGGCCACTCCCGTAGTACCGATGAACGTTGAGGTCGGCAACTTCTGCTGGCCAAAGTTCATGAAGAACGGACCGAGTGGCGCCCGGATGGAAGGATCGCGTGGTTCGTCGTCATCAAAGTGTCCGGCAATCCACATGTTTTCCCAAAGGTGGCGCATGTGCGTCGGACTTAGATCCGACGGCAGCTCGATCCAAAGACCGGTTATTACTCCGGGGCCGTCATAGCGGGTCACCTCAACCGACTCGCCGGGCGCCACGGTTACGTCGCGCATCGCAGGCGCCAATGGCGGCGCAGCTTGCCAGACTGCTGCAGTCCGGGCTATCTCCGGCTTGTTAAGGCCGGCTGCGTCAAAGCTGGAAACCGGTGTTTGGTCTGGCAGTTGCAGGTAGTCCAGATGGTAGTAGAGATAGTCATCGGCAGGGTCGATAGTTACGAGACAGTGGCTGCGGAATGGGATGGGGCAGTAACTTGTGTGCCCCATCGCAAGCCGTTCGGAGCGCGAGCGCTGCGAGTTGAGTTCACCTTCGCCGCCTACACCGAAACTCAACGGCAGCAGCCGAAAGAGTTCTGCGAATGGTAAGTCAAGAACCGGCTCCGGTGATCCATCCAGACGGATGCGGATTGCGCCAGACCGTGGATCGGCGGTCCAGATGCGGCAGATAGCCCCGGGGCCATCAGCCTCCATGAGGACCGCCTCCGACCCGCTATGGCGAACGTAGTTACTCCAATCGCGGTTGCCGCCTCGTCGGTCATAACTCGAGGCAAGCCGCATGGAACCAGGACGCGCCGCCGCGAGAGCGATTGGGTTCCAATACGGCTCGAGCAAATGCCGGTACATGAGATTTGGCGAATCAGCCTGCCAGCTGCTGTGGCGCGGCCGAAACGGACATCGCATCGATGAGAATATCCAGGTGGCCCGCCGCTTGATCCCAGCGTGAAACGAATCTGACCGCCTCTCCACAATCCCGAAAAAAGCCGGTCAATCGGCAAACGTCGGCATCCGGTATGGGTTGTGCGAACGCCCGCGCGCGGCAACGACCGTCGGTATCCACAGTCACAAAAACTCCGAATCCCGGCCAGCTACGGGGCCCCGATGGCGCCTCCTCCTCGGTGTGCCCACAAAGCGGGCACACCGATACCGCGCGAGCGCCATTGCCTTGCCCACGGCGGTCACATACCGCTTCGGAGTGGCCGCACTGAACGCAGGTGCGCATTTGCGTCTCAACGATGCGCAGCGGAGTCGGATCGGGGGTATTGGCCATCTGTCTAATCATCCCATCATGCGGGCGTACTCCGTATCGGCACAGTCGCGGCTGCAAGATGCGCGCACCTCGAAGTCGACGTGACGAAACGGACAGTGATACTCGGCAACACCGGCAGCAGTCATTGTCGGAATGTACGCCCGGACCGGTCGATACCGGGGGTCATACCAATCGGCTGCTTCAAAACGGCCTGCCGGCAAATACGCGGATCGTATAAGCGCAAAGAGAGCGGAATGCCTCGATTCTCGCTGCCTTTGTGCCACCAGTCCGGGCCGACAACCCGTTCACCACTGTACCAAGATTCTATATCTTTGGCAAGAGTAGAAGTTTAACCACGACTTTCTGATTCGTGTGGTTCGCGGCAAGGAAGGGCGTATACATGCCGGACCGCCGACACGGCTTAGATCGACTTATGTCGGTGTAAAACTGTTCGATGGATGGAGACTGAACTAGTTATAACGCCGTTAAGAGGTTCATCGAATCATCAAAATCCTATTAACAGTTGACATCTGGTCTTGACAACCGATTCAGCTTTTGGTAGAATGAAAACTGAGGAAATACACCATGCGGAAGCGTTCGCAAATCACTCGCAAATCCATTGTGGAAAGTACGGAAGCGCTTATCTCGTCCGACGCGGCGGGTCAGAGCGTGAGTGACGCGGAGTGGCAGCAACTCGTTGGGCGTCTATTGCCAGATATGCTGACGCCGGACCGCGAAGCGTTGCGCAATGAGTTAATCGCGCTCTACCATGAATACGCGAAGGACGCCCAGGTGGCCCAGGCGATTGTGGCCGAACACGAAGAGGTTGCCACCGAGGCGCGCGAGACCATGAAGCGGGCGCAAATCGGCGGTGAACTGGTCGAGAAGCTGTTGCGGATGGAGTTTCCCGACTTCGCGCCCTAGTTGTGGCCCGGCTGTGTAAGCTGCGGCGCACGCCCCGCCGGCCCCCACGCATCCAACCCAAGCAGTTTGCGCCCAAGCGCGGTAAGCTTTGCTGGTTCCCCGGTGCTCTGTTCGATCCGTCGCGAATCGCCGGGAAAGTACGGCGCCACCGGTGGATTTCGCTCTCTCCAGCAGGCAATGCGGGCCTCCCGTGCTCCGGCGTTTGCCTCGTCTGCCGGGCGCATTGCGATATACTGGGCGAACCGGGCAGCGCTCCCGCGGTTCTGCCCGTTTCCGTGGGCTAAAAGCCGGTCCCAAATGATCAGGTCGCCGGCACGTGCCGGAATCGGCTCAACGTGCAGGCCGGCAAGATCCGGCACGCGCGGGTTTCTCGCCTTTGGCTGCGTGGCAATCCAGGCCTCGAGGTTGCGATGAAACCCCGGTATGCACTGAAAACCACCCATGGAGGCATCGGTATCGGCGAGGCACAACACGCCCTGAACCCAGAACGGGATCGAAAGGTCGGAGGTGTCCACGTCCCAGTGAATAAACCCTTTGTGGTCATACTCGGGATGCGCCCGGGAAGTCGGCGGCTTCATGTTCACCCGATCGATCGTCACCCATAAGTGCGGCTCACCAATCAACTCGGCAAACACTTCATAAAGCCGTGGATTCTGCCGGTTGTTCCACTCGCTCTGGTGGTGGTACATCTCCACCATTCCGCCCGGCGTGAGTGGTGGCCGGTACCAATCTTCCGGTTCGTCCGGATCCATGCCGAGAAACGCAAAGATTGCTGCAATAACGGCCCGGCAATCGGCCTCGGCAACCACGCCGGGTACTACGATGTAGCCATTATCGCGAAAGAATGCGTGGTCACCCACTGTCAGCCGTGTCATCGCGCGTTACCGGCTCCGTGCTCGATGATTACGGTGCGAACTTGCCACGGCGCGAAGTCCAGATGGATCCGGCCGTCGAGGATTTGGACCGGTTCAACTCGATCCTCCACGATGTTGGCGGTCCACGCATTAGCGCCGGCGGGCAGCCCGCACAGCCGTACGCCCTCGCTTCGCCCACTACTCTCGTACATTCGCACCACCATGCCGTCGCCGTGCCGCGCCGGCTTGAGGCACTCGATGCGCACGCTCTGCGCCTCCAGCAGCTTGGGCGCAAAAGCGCCATCTTGCGGCGTCGCAGCCGCCGCACCGCCGTCTGCAGACCGCCTTTCGGTGGGGTCACGGACAACTAGTGGAATGTTGAGCGATGCCGCAGCGGTCGGTACCCGAGCCAGGCACCAGTCTTCCGGATAAAAGAGCAGACTGTAGATGATGGAGTGTTGGCCAACATCGGAGATTGCGTCGGGATCGTAGCCGCTGCGTAAGAGTGTGATCCGCAGCCGCGATCCGAGCGCGTCGTATCCATACTTTCCGGTGTTGAGCAAAGCAAACCCGTAGCTCGGCTCTCCCACGGCGGCCCAGCGAAGCGCCGGCGATTCCTGGCCACTGGCGGGCCGACACGCCGCGCCAAACGGAGTTTCGAACCACGCCTCACACGCTGCCAGGCTGGCCGTAAATGCAGCCTTCAGTGAAGGCACTCCCGCTTCCGGCGTACCCAACTCCTGCCAATCCACATTCGTCACGAAGTCCACCTGTGGCAGCTCGGAGTAGAAGCGCATCCGCTGTACGATGCTCGACTTCCGCACTTTGTGGCGCACCTGAAGCTCGACGAATGCCGGCCCGGCGGCAGTGACGCTAGTTTCGGCGCCACGAATCAGACTCTCCTCACGGTACACCTCATCGAGATGCCATGCCGACATGCCGTGCGGGTGCTCGTCGACGATCTGAAAAACGTTCAATCCGAGATCGGGCCGTGCCGTGTCCAGGTAGTCGCTGCCACGTTTCATCCCAAAACCTACCAGTTCGCGACGCACGCGCTTGTCGAAGAGTGAGACAATCACACCACTGTCTCTGCGGACGTGCGCCGTGTAGGCCGCAGTCTCCACCTTAATGTAGGGAGCGCTCGTTTGCCCTTCGCTGTCAAACTCCGCCGGCCGATCGTCGACCGGCGCGTACGCTGGTCGCACGGTAACTCCCTCGACTCCATTTGCCTCACCATCCACGATCCAGCCCGCCGTTTCGAATGGCTTCATCTGAGGCGCGAAAAGAAGCCCGCTCTCACTGTATTGCCCCAGGGCTCTCCGACCTTCCGGTCCCAACATCCACACGGCGCCCGAGCCTCGCATTCCGGGAGACTCGACAACCGCGCACCGCTCCTCTCCCAGTGGGTTTGTAACGGCAATCGCGTCTGCCGGAACGCCGGCCTGCAAAGCCGCCAGCGACTGCTGGATGGAGCGGGCCGCAGCGTCGCACGCGTCGCGGACATCGATGCGGTTTTGCTCGTACGCCTCGTGGATCGCCGAACCGTCCAGGATGTCGTGAAACTGGTTGAACAACACCTTCCGCCACGCTGCAGTGAGCCCGTCCGGCATACCGGCCAGAGCCGCCAGGGTGTCGGCTGCGATCAGCTGGTTTTCGCCGTGGCGATTGTATTGCTTGGTATCGGCGTGGGTGGTATAGCAGCCTTCGAAGATCGTGGCCGACTCGCCCACCGCTTCCGGCAGGACTGCGCTGCTCTCTACAACCGCTTGCGTCCAGCCGGCCAGCGTGCCGCCGAGCGTGGGCGGCAGTAGCGGATCGGCAGCAAAACGCCTCCGAGCCTCCAGACTCTGCCGCGCAGGTCCGCCGCCATGGTCTCCGATACCATGAAAGTGAATCCCTGCGGGCAGGCCCCAGGCGTGCGCGCGGATGGCTGCCATCGTGATGTCATGCGCCGTGATCTCACCATTGTACGACGGTGTGGAAAAAGCCAGGACTCTGTCGCCGTTTTGGCCCTGCCACCAGTACGCAGGCCAGGCGTTGGCGCCACCCGGATTCGCCCGGTGGTGGTAGTACCGTGACGCACCGCCGGAGGCCACCAGTTGCGGCATGTTTCCGACATGCCCAAAAGTATCTGGAGCGTGATAGACCGTCGGCGATATGCCGAAGTGTTCACGCGTCCAGGTAACCCCTTCAAGAATCTGACGCGCATGAGCCTCGGAGCCCGACATGTTGCTGTCGTTTTCAATCCAGGCGGTCGTCAAAAGCTCCCAACGGCCCTCCCGTACCAGCCTCCTCACCTCCTCGAAGAGATCTGGCTCGTGCCGCTTCAGTACTTCATAGGTTGGCGGCTGGCTGTGCGAAAACGTAAGCTCATCAAACTCGCGCATCAGCGCCAATACACTCCGGAAGTCCCTGAGGATCACCTGCTCGGTATCCGGCCATTGCCACAACCAGTTCATGTCGATATGGCTGTGTCCGATTAGATGCACGGGCAACGAGGAGACTCTTGATGCGAACGGCGCCAGTATTCTCGAAACAGTGTCGGCCATCTCGGCTGCCACAGGCGGAGTGACACCTGCCAGGTCAGCCGGTACGGCGCGAGCCGCCTCGTCAACCAGGGCCCGCTCCGCGTCCGTTGCGGCCAGAGCCGCAGCCAACTTCATGTGCGACCACGTAACATCCAGCAGTTCGTACATACGGCGCAGCCCAGGCGTAGTGAGATGCAGGTTCACCCAACCGGTCATCTGCTGGTCTGGAGTGCTGATCGCAAAAAGCAGCTCGCCATTTCGGCCCGATGAGAGGGTCGGCGTCACTTCAAACAGGGATGGGCCGCTTGCGACCGGCGGCAGTTCGTCCTCAAAGACTGAACGGCCGTTAAACCGGACGCTGGTTGGATAGATGCAGAACAGGGTTGCCTCAAGCACGTCGCCAGCCAGTTGTACGCCGCAGGCGGCCTCCGGCAGGTCGAGCATACATTTCAAGGTTATAGTAGCGTTACGGCTAACTTCCAGTCCGTGAAAAGTTCCTCCCCCGTCAAGGTGAACCGTGCGATTGACGGCGCCGCTCACAACTTGCCACTCCGTCTCCGGAAAGCCGCTGTTTACGGCATCGGCAGCCTGGCGCAACACGAGAAGGGCGCGCACACAGTTGTCGGAAACCATGATGAGTGTGACTCCGCAAATGCGATGCGTCCGGCTCGGCAGAAGCGCCGCCGTCGCGCCGGCGTGTTCCGCGAGTCACCGCAGTTCTCCTGCCGCTGCGCGCGGTTCTTACACAGCGTGGCAGGTTACTGCATCGCCGATGTCGAATCGAGGGGCTGTTAGCCGCTGCCGACCGCCATATGATTTGCCGGACCGCTATTGATTGCCCGCCTGGTGTGAAGGAGAGAGACTTATGCCGCTGTTGCCATACGTGCTGGCTGCACTGAGCCTGGCACAACAAGGTCGCCGCCCGATGCCTGCTGGTCAGGCGCCGCCACCGAAACAGACGGTAGCGGCGAAGGCGGAGACGAAAGCGGAGACTGCGCCGCCGGTTGTAACGCACCACACCATCATGCTGGATGGCGCCCCGCTGCACTATACAGCAACAACCGGAATGCTTCCGCTCAAGAATGACGTTGGGGTAACCGAGGCGTACGTTTTCTTCGTTGCGTACACGCGTGACGGAGAGGATGTGACGAAGCGGCCACTGGTATTTGCATTTAACGGAGGTCCCGGCGCGGCGTCGGTATTCGTGCATCTTGGCTTCCTCGGACCAAAGCGCGTGGTCACGCTGCCGAACGGGCACTTTCCACCACCGCCATACGGTTTGGCGGATAACCCCAGCACGCTGCTCACCGATGCAGACCTCGTGTTTCTGGACCCGGTTGGGACTGGCTTCAGCCGCCCGGCGACGCCGGAACTTGGTCCGAAGTTCTGGAGCCTGGACGGCGATATTCAGAGCGTCGGTGAGTTCATCCGCATGTACCTGACGCGGTACGACAGGTGGAGTTCACCCCTGTTTGTGCTTGGAGAGAGCTACGGCACCACGCGTGCTGCCGGCCTCTCGCTGTATCTGGCAGACAACGGCATCAACCTCAATGGCGTGGTGCTGGTTTCCACCATTCTCAAGTTTCAGGGCGCAGGAGATATGTCTTTCGCACTGGACTTTCCTACGGAGTGCGCCACGGCCTGGTACCACCACAAGTTGGCGCCGAGCCTGGAGACCAGCGTACAGGCCACAGTCGACGAGGCGATCAAGTGGGACAAAGCGGTGTACGAACCGGCGCTCATGGCGGGCGACACCATGAGTCCTGCTCAAAAGGCGGCCGTCGTCGCAGGACTGCAAAAGTATCTTGGTCTGCGCCGATCCTTTATCGTCGACTCCAACCTGCGTATCAGCATGCCGGCGTTCCAGAAGGAGCTGCTGCGCAGTGAGGGCAAAACCGTGGGCCGGCTGGATGCACGTTTTACCGGACTGGATAACGACAACGCCGCACCGCGTCCGGAATACGATCCTTCGGATGCCGCAGTTGAGGCGCCATTCACATCGGCGTTCAACAGTTACGTCCGCGACAAACTGGGCTTTCGCACCGACGCCGTCTACGACGTCATGGGCCAGGGAGTGCATGGCTGGCAGTTTCCGCGAGGTGGCATCGATGTCGCGGTGCGTCTCCGCGAAGCGATGGCCAAGAACCGGTACATGAAAGTGTTTATCGGAGAAGGCTATTACGATATGGCTACTCCCTTCTATGCCGTGGACTACACGTTCAGCCACATGAATCTGGATCCCAGCCTCAGAGCAAACGTAGAGACTCACCGATACGAATCGGGCCATATGATCTATCTGAAGGTATCGCAATTGCAGAAGATCATCGGTGACCTGAAAACGTTCGTCAATTCCGCCACGCACGAGGCGCCCAAAAGTGAGTAGTCGACTTTCGCCGGAACAGATCGCACGGTTCCGCCAGGATGGGTTTCTGTTGTTCCCGGAGGAGGTGGTTGGTGGTCCAGAACTCGCCGAGTTGAACGCGGCGCTTACACGCGTCATGGCCGGTGAAAGCGTGGCAGCGCCGGAGCGGATAACCAACCTGACAGGAGACGAACGCAACGTGGTGGTTCAGGTGGTCAACATCTGGGAGGCAGAACCGGCCTTCCGCCGGCACCTCTCGAACCCGGCGATCGTGGGTATGGTTGCCGATCTGATGGGCACCGACACCGTGCGGGTGTGGCATGACCAGATCCAGGTCAAGCCGGCCGGGAATGGCGGACCCACGGTCTGGCACCAGGACCATCCGTACTGGCCGATCGTGGAACCGGCCGATTTGGTCAGCGCCTGGGTTGCGCTGGAAGACGCCACGATTGAAAACGGCTGTATGTGGATGACCCCCGGCAGCCACAAATGGGGTGCGTATAGAAACGGGACCGTTGGACTGAAAGACGACGGTCTGTGGCCGGATTGCGACATGGCGAAGCTGCCGGAAGGCGCGAAGGTGGAGATTGTCCCGTGTCCGGTGGCGGCCGGCAGCGTGGTGTTCCACCACTGCCTGACGTGGCACGGCGCGCCGCGAAATGGGTCAAGCTGGGCGCGTCCGGCAATTGCCGTCCACTATATGCCCGGCCATACGCGCTACGTGAAGGAAGCAGGCCGATCTCACCTTGTGGAGCACCATGTGGAGGTGGCCAGTGGTGACGTTCTGCGCGGCAAACACTTTCCGACAGTGCTGGAGGATGGAGTGCTGCTAGAGGTAGCGACCGCGGCGTAGCCGCTAGTACGGCTCGGCGATTTGTTCCTGGACCTGTTCAAGAGCGTCGCCTGTCGGCGTGAGTCTCCGGTAGTAACAGGTTCTGTAGCCTTCGTGACACGCGGCGCCTATCTGTTCCGCCTCAATCAGAAGGCTGTTGTTCTCGCAGTTTACATAGATGGCTTTGAGATACTGCCTGAAGCCGCTCGTTTCGCCTTTTACCCAGAGTTTCCGCCGCGACCGGCTCCAGTACGTCACGCGGCCGGTTGCAATGGTGCTCTCCAGCGCCTCGCGGTTCATGAAAGCCAACATCAGCACGTCGCGGGACTCGTAGTCCTGCACGGCCACAGGCACCAGACCGTCGGCATCGTATTGCAGGGTTGCCGGTATGCTCACTCAGTCCGCTCCTTGTTCTACGGGTGACTCCGCATGCATTCGCACCGGTATCCCGGCATCGCGCATTGCGGCCTTGATCTGCCGGACGGTGAAAATGCCGTCATGCACAATACTTGCCACCAGCACCGCATCTGCCTGACCGCGCAATACCGCGTCAACGCAATCGGCCGGCGAGCCTGCGCCGCCGGAGGCAATTACGGGTATTGATACGGCATCTGCCACGGCTCGCGTCAGGGCAAGGTCAAAGCCATCCTTACCGCCGTCGCGATCCATGCTGGTAAGGAGAACCTCACCGGCGCCGAGCGCCTCACCACGCTGCGCCCACTCCACAGCATCCAGACCGGTTGCGCGCCGCCCACCATGGCTCCATGCTTCCCAGGCCGTACCAGGGCCAGACCGTCTTTTCGCGTCGATCGCCAACACCACGCATTGGCTTCCAAAAGTAGCGGCGGCTTCCTTGATGACATCGGGACGGGCAAGCGCGGCGGTATTCACGGCAACTTTATCTGCCCCTGCACGCAGCAGGATCTGGAAGTCTCCGACCGACGACACGCCACCGCCGACCGAAAACGGGATGAAGACCTGCTCTGCCACGGCCTCAACCCATGCACGCATCGTTTTGCGCTCTTCATGGCTGGCAGTAATGTCTAAAAACACCAACTCGTCGGCGCCGGCTGCGTCGTAGCGGCGCGCCAGGTCAACCGGGTCGCCCGCGCTCCTCAGGTCCTGAAACTGTACTCCTTTGACCACCTGGCCGGCACGCACGTCCAGGCAGGGTATAACGCGGCGCGCCAGCATGTTCACCAGTATAACACAAGCCCAGTTCGGCGCCGGCGCGCTCAAACTGCGTGGAATGAGCCTATCCGGTGTACAATAGTGCTGTTGACTGATGTTTGTTTAAGGGTGCTGCCGGCCGTGAACTGAACTGTGTGCACGTCCGGCCCATTACAATTGACCGGAGAGTGGAATAATGCGTACGTTAGCCGCTATAGTTGCGATTGTTTTAGGAGCTATTGCTTTGGCGTGGATCACAACGCGGCTGCATCCCGGCGGGGCGCTACCTCCGCAGGATCAGCCGACGTCAACCACCACGCCTGTATCGAACAAGAAAGCGCTAAACGGGAGCCAAAAGAAGGGAACGACCAGTTCTGCGAGCCCGAGCCATAGCAGCGCTGTACAATCTGGGCAAAGCCATACGGCAGGAGATGCATCTGTGTTCGCAAATTACGAAAAGACCGCCATTCACGCCACGCTTACCATCGCCGGGAAGGGTTCGATGGAGTTGGAACTCTATCCTGAGGCCGCGCCGAAAACGGTGGCGCATATCGAATCGCTGATCAAGTCTGGCTTCTACGACGGGATCAAGTTTCACCGAGTCGTGCCCGGCTTTGTATGTCAGGCCGGCGACCCACTCTCCAAGGGGCTGCAGGCGGCCATGTTCCAACAGGCCGGCGTCGGTCAACATGGCTCCGGTAAAACCGTGCCGCTGGAGGCCAAGCTGCCCAACCTCACGAATACGTTGGGGCTCGCGCGATCGAGCGACCCGGATTCAGGAGACAGCCAGTTCTACATCAATCTCAACGACAATGCCAATCTGGACGGCCAATACTGCGTATTTGGGCGCGTGGTCAAAGGCACCGATCTGCCGGCACGAATCGACATCGGCGACATCATTCAGACATTCACCATCCCGTAATACCGGCGAAGTAGCTTCACACCCATGAAGGGGCATCCGATAATGCGTTACGCTCTCAATCTTCACGTGGCTTCGTTCGGTTTGGCCACACTTCTCCTTGCCGCCAGTGCGGGCACCCTGCAGGCGGCGCCACCGGCCAGAAGCACCGCAAACCCGCAGCTCACCATGGTGATAGCCAAGCGTGGGACGATTCAGATCGAGTTGTTTCCAACGGCCGCGCCAAAGACCGTGGCGCACATTCTAGCGCTCGTGAAGCGCCACTTCTACAACGGCATCCGGTTTCACCGCGTCGTTCCTGGTTTTGTTGCCCAGGGCGGCGACCCGGGAACGCGGAAACTGACGCGTCAGCAGGTTAACGACCCTGCGGTTGTGGCGTCGCACAATATCGGTGACGGTGGTTCCGGCACCACGGTTCCTCTCGAAGCGACGATGCCACACACGCGCGGTACGCTCGGATTGGCACGCTCCAATGACCCAACGTCCGGAGACAGCCAGTTCTTCTTCAACCTGGTGGATAACCACCGTCTCGACTCGCAGTACTGCGTATTCGGTAAAATCCTGAAGGGCCTAAAGGTGATGGATAGTATCAAACAGGGCGACAGGATTGTGTCACTGACGCTCACGAAGCAGTCCAAAGCCACGAAGCCTGCCAGGAAAAGTACTGCGCATCACAAATAGCCGGACTTGTCTGCAGCTGCCCGCCGCGCCGCCTTCAGCGTGTTGCTTAACAGCATGGCAATCGTCATTGGCCCCACTCCGCCGGGGACAGGCGTGATAAACGAAGCCACGGAAGAGGCAGATTCGAATTCCACGTCACCGACATCCGTGGTCCGGCCCGCCACGCGGTTATAACCGGCATCGGCAACGATCACGCCGGGCTTGAGCATCTCTCCGGTGATCAATTCCGGCCTACCGACTGCCGCTACCAGGATATCGGCTGTGCGCGTTACACTTGCCAGATCACGTGTTTTGGAATGGCACACGGTTACCGTGGCGCTGGCGTTTAGCAGTAGTAACGCCATCGGCTTGCCGACGATAATGCTGCGGCCAACCACCACGGCATGCTTGCCCTCAATAGGCAGAGCGTAGCGGCGCAACAACTCCATGATGCCTGCCGGCGTGCAGCATTCAAACCCCTCCTCGTTATTTACCAAAGCGCCCAGGCTTGCGCGGCCAATACCATCCACATCCTTCCCGGGCGAAACCAGGTCGAGCACGGCGGGCTCGTTCAGATGTTTCGGCAGCGGGTGCTGCACCAGGATGCCGGTAATATCCGGATTCGCGTTGAGCCCTGAAACAAGATCCTCGCACTGGCTTTGCGATGCCGTAGCGTTCAATCGGTGAACGCTGGAGGCCATTCCGACTGCCCTGCATGCGCGCCGTTTCATGCTGACGTAGGTGTGCGATGCCGGGTCTTCGCCGATCAGCACTGCAGCCAGATGCGGGGGTGGCAATCCGTTAGCCACGAACGCAACTACACTCTCAGCCACTTCCGCTCGGATCAGCGCCGCAGTCGCGCTGCCGTCCAGAATCTGCGCATTCAACGCAGACATTCCAGCTCCTCCGCTGCCTGTCTTTCTGCGCTCGCCTCACACGCGCCCGTTTGGGCGCGCAGCAGCGCCCCAAGCACGCCGTTGACGAAACTTCCGGAGTCGGCGCTGCCGTAGCGCTTCGCTAGCTCCACGGCTTCGTTGATTACTACCCTGGCCGGCAAATCCGGGAACCACCGGAGTTCGCAGTAGGCCTGGCGGATTATGTTGCGATCCGGCGCGGCCAGCCGGTCCATGGCCCATCCCTTGCAAGCGACGCGCATCGCAGAATCGATCTCGCTCAGGTGTGTCTGAGTACCGGTAACCAGCCGCCGGGCATAATCGGACGTTTCAAACCAGTCAACTACCTGGCGGGCCGCCGCACGACCGGCATGTCGCCAGCGTTCTACGGACGTAGTGCGCGCCTCCTCGCGCAGGCTGCGGATGGCGCCGGCAGCAGTCTGTGGCGCCTTGAGGCATGCTCGAGACTGCGCCACAAACCGGCGGGCCGACGCGGCCAGTTCGGCATGTGCAGCCAGGGATACCTGCTCGCGCACGTCGGCAAGCGGCGTGTGGAGCAGTTGCAGCACATCACCCGGTTCGGATATGGCGGTGTTCCAGTCTGCGGCACGCTCATCACCAAACAGTGCCACGGGCGCAACACGGGCCAAGCCCGCCCGGCACAATTGCTCCTGTCGCCGCGGTAAATCGATAAAGAGCGCCTGTACCCAGGCAGGCAAATCCCGCACGCGTAAAGTAGCGCCTGCGGCCACTTCAGCCGCGAGGGCAGCAGTGATGCACTCCAGAGCCGCACGCTCGGTTACCGGATCGGGGCTGCCGGTCCGCACGTTCTGCACAAACTCATGACGCAGCTGCTCCATAGTGCCGGACAGAGCATCGTCCACAGTCACGCCGCCTACGTCGATCTGATACAGCGTACGCAGCGACCAGTCGCGTGCACGACGCCGTACCTCCCGCGGGGAGGCGTGGCGCACTTTAACGGTTTCCGACTCAGTTGACAAAGGCTACCTCCACGCCGTGTGGGCCGAACAATTCAGTTGCGCCGCGGGCAAACTCGGCAAGTCCCGGCGCCACAGACACCGCGAACCCAACTTCGATCAACGCGACGCCGGCAGCACGAGCAAGAGACTCCGCTTTGACCGAATGCCCGCAGCAGACGACTGCGCTTACGCCGAAACTGGCGGCGGACCTGATCACCGCTTCATTTGCACGGCCGGCTGTGATCGCCAACCACTCGGTCACGCTCGTTTCGGCCCCACTGCAGCGGGCCGAAGTAACGCCGGCCAGGCCGAGCGCGCGGTTGACCAGGCCGACCAGCGCCGTCCGATCAACCGGCTCGTTCAGCCGTCCGACCCGCCCGGCCCCATCCGACATTGCCCGGTTCTGGAGCAGGTAGACATCGAACGCCACCTCCTCGTAGGGATGCACACTACGGACTGCATCCATGATGCTACCGATGTTGCATGCAGCTGCCGTCATTTCCAGGCGCACCTCGTCAATCCGTGCGAGCGTTCCAACCGACCCGAACCACGGTTGGGCGCCTTCGCCGGGCGTAAATGTACCGCAGCCTGAAGTTGCGAAGCTGCACTCGCGATAGTTGCCGATTGACCCGGCGCCGGCATGAGCCGCGGCGGCGCGTACCCGATCGAGATGTTCGGTGGGCACGAATATCGCCAGTTTCACAAGTCGCGGCCCACGATGTGGCGCCAGTGCCCGGATATCTGCCAGGCCCAGGCGCTCTGCCAGAACCGCGCTTGCAAACGAGCGACGCCAGCGGCCGGCGAGCACCAGCAGTGCAGCACGGGAGTGGAGAAGGTCGCGGATGCATTCGACCAGGAACTCGTCGGACAGCAGAGAGCGCACGGGCTGCCGGATCAACGAAGCAGCCGTCACGAGCAGTGTGTCCTTCCGGCTGCACGCTGTTGAGATGGCCGGACCGGAGGGATACGGCGCTATCACCACCCGTTTGACGGTACCGCAGAGTCCGCCGACCTGCAGGGTGCGGTTGTCAATCTTACCGGAAATGCTATTCGGCGCCGAGCTCTGAATGAATCGAAGCGCTTGTATGCGCGAGACGCCCTCAACAGGGCCGGCCTCACTCATGCGTGGTAGCCGCACAGCGGGTCAGTGGGCGGCGGGATGCGCGGATTCCCAAAACAGCGGGGCGCGCAAGCCGCATACGCGGTTGGCGCGCCCCGCTGACGTTGATCGCTTGCAGGTCCAGCGACGGCTTAGGCGCCACCGCTCCCGCCCGCTGCGCGAGGCAGATTGCGTCCGCCCACAGTCCCGCCGCCGAGCACTCCGCCTGGCCTACCGCCACCGGGCATCCCCATGCCCATGCCGGGACGTCCGCCGGTGGAGGCCAATTGCGCGGCGAGGCCAAGTGCCTCCGGCTGGTTTTCGCGCAGGAATATCGCAATGCTGGTTACTTTGCTGTTCACCACCTCGAACTGCGCGTGTGCCTTCTGGTTGTAACGCAGCAGCAGTGTGTTCGCGTCCTTCTGGAGGATGCCATCCGGCCAGCCATAGGCGCCGTAGAGCTTACGAACGGAATCGGCCAGACCAACGCCGCGCCGGGTGCGGTATCCGCCGTGCGCGCCGCGCTCCACGATCATCTCAACGCGGCCATCCTTGTTGAAATAGAACTCAAAATCGATATGCTTTGCCGGGTAGAAGTAGACCCACGTAAACCCACCGCTATCCCGAAATGTAACGCCCGGCAGTGTTCCGGGAGCAACGCCCTGAGCGCCGGCCGCGCCACCTGGCCCTGCGGCGCCCATCAGACCGCCGGCACCACCCGCCATGGATGGCAAGCCACCAGGCCCGACGCCCATCATTCCCGCGCCACCTTTAGCGGGCGTCATACCGCTTGCGCCGGGCAAACCGCCGGGGCCCGGAAATCCACCGGGTCCAAGCATTCCGCCCTTCATCGGCGTCATTCCGCCTGGTCCGGGCATACCGCCTTTCATCGGCGTCATTCCGCCTGGGCCGCCGGGCCCGCCGAAGCCGGGCATTCCGCCGGGGCCCGGAGCACCACCGCCGGCTGTGAAGCCGCCCGCGGTAGGACCGGAGGTGAGATCTGCGAGGCCACTGACGGCGCCATCGGGCACGCCCAGTGCATTAACCATCAACGTTACGGGCACGGGTTGCCCCGCATTGAACACTTCCGTGGGCTGACCGTAGCGGTGCAAAACGGTTTGGTACGACGACAGCACGCGGATGCCGAGAAGAGCGTTCTCGGTCTGGGCAGCTGCGCCCGGCGCCAGCGCAACCGAGCCAACGGCCGAGACTGCGGCAATGAGAGCTATATTTCGCATCATAATTGGAATGGTTCCTGCATGACGTTCGAAAGCGAAGACCACGCGGCCAGTCGGATTAGTTCACTTTGGCCAGGGTTATGCCGACGACCTTGTTGTTGACCAGTTGGAAAACGAGCACGGTATTGCCGCCATAGGGCAGTGTGAGACGTGCGCCTTCGCGCACTCCGTCGCCGCTCCATCCGTACTTTTTGAGCACAAGCCCGAGCGACGAGCCGAGGCCCACACCCTGCCTTGTTTTGCCGCCGCCGGTCCAGCCATATTCCTGGATCTGAACGACACGGCCATTTGAGTTAAACAGGAACGAATAGTGGCGGCCGGCTCGGACGAAGTGGTACCACCAGGTGGTTACGGCGCTCTCTGCCGCGGCAGCGGATCCAACACTTGCGCCGGCGTTCAGGCCCATGCCAACTGGCGTGCCACTGAAAGGTGATGCGCCGCCGCCGGCGCCCAAAAATCCCGGTAATCCGCCCGCTTTGCCGCCGGATGGCATACTCATGGGTCCGGACATGCCTCCGAGACCTCGCGGCATACTCATTGGGCCAGACATGCCGCCCAGGCTGCCCATGCCGCCACGAGGCCCACCGACACCGATGCTCCCCATGGTGCCGCCCATCTGCTTCTTCATGCCGAACATGCCGCCGCCACCGAGCGGCGATGCACCGCCGAACCCGGGTGAACCGAAGCCTGTGTTTGTGGCTTGTGTGGCAGGCTGTCCCTGGTTGGGCAACTGGGGCTGGCCCGCCTGGATTTCGCCCGGTTGGCCAAATCGATGGAGCACCTCCTTGAAGGTGCTGTTCAAATGGATACCGAGCAGGCTGACTTCCGGAGCTGGAAGGCCCGGCCGCGCTTGCGCCGCTTGAGCAACAAGTAGCAGAGCCAAACCGCCGCCTGTGATGGTAAGAGTGGCGCGAGACTTGCGCATGCTTTCCTCCCAGCCGGCCGGCGTATTGCGCCGACCGGAAACCAGTCGAGATTGATCAAACCTCAGTTTGGACGGAGCCTTCCGTCATTGGGTTCACGCGGCGCGACCGGTCACGTGTGCTTTACACACGCGAAGATGCGAATCCTGCAGCCGCACGACACAGAATGGTGTTCATTGTACCACGTCGTTCCTACTCGGCCCGGCGCGAGTTGGTGATGGCGGCGCGGGTCGCCAGAGCTCGCGCGCTCGGAGAGGCGCTCTGCAGCCGCCGGCTCAGTTCGGCGATGGTAACAAACCGGTACCCGCGGGCTCGCAGGCCCGAGACAATCCGTGGCAGAGCTTCCACGGTGCTCAGTTTGCCGTTGTGAAGCAGCAGGATCGAGCCGGGCCTCACTCTCTTGAGCACGGCATCGGCGACCGCCCGCGAGCTTATACTCTCGTACTCAAATGCGTCTACCGTCCAGAACGTTGGCGTCAACCCCTCGCCGCGAACCAGTGAATCGATCCTGTCGTTCCAGTCGCCGCCCGGTGGCCGCATGTATTGCGGGATCTGCCCCGTATCCAGGGCAACGGCGGCCTGAGTACGCAAAAGCTCCTGCCTGGCGCGCATCGGAGAAAGCGTCGTGAGATCGGGATGTGTGAACGTATGGTTTGCCAACTCCATCCCGTCCGCTGCAATCAGCCGCGTTAGCGCCAGATTCTCCACGACGTGGCGGCCAATTACAAAGAATGTGGCCGGAACGTGTTCGCGCACCAGTGTGGCCAGAAGCGGTTCGGTGAGGCCGGGTTTGGGGCCATCATCAAATGTGAGGGCAACCAGTTTAGGAGTTGGCAGTCCGCCCCACACGTCGGCCATCCCCTCCGCCGCAATGCCGATGGCGCGCATGGCCTTACGCGCGGGCGCGTAATCGGGCCGGAGGGCGAGGGATCGTAGAAACTGAGCTCCGGCTGCTCGGCGGTCGCCGCTGGTGAGTTGCCATGCTCCGAGCCGCCACGAGCAAACGCAGCAACTCGGCATCGGCGTAAGCAGCTTCCAGATACCTGCACGCGCGCCGGCCAATGCCGCTGTATCCCGCGAGCCGGCGGTAAGCCGACGCGCGTTCAGCACTTGAATCGTGCGGGATGTCGACAGTATCTCGGTCCCCTGAGCGTCTTCCACCACTATGACAACCTTGTGAGGTCCGTTGGGAACGGTGGTTGTGTCCCACTCATAGTCGAAGGGCGATACATTGACCAGGCCGGCCGACGAGCCATCGATTTGATACGTTACGTAGGCTGTCTCCGACGGCGGTTGATCGGGCTGCAGCCGCACAGTTCCAGACACCGAAGTGCCCGCTCGAGCCACGCCTAGCGGTCGCTCCATCGGTAACACAGGGGCCTCGATGGGCGACGCGCGATCAAACGTCATCAGGGGAGCGGCCGGCTCTTGCAGTCCCAAGCCGGGATACTGATCAAGAGCCGCACTCATAGAAGCCTCCGCTGCCGCGATGTGACGTGCAGTCGCCTGCTCCATCGCCTGTACCGCCAACAGCGCGGGCCCGCCCGGCGCGGCGCCGATTGGCGGATTGGCGCCATTCAACCACGCCAGGTAGGCACGCGCCGTTTCGATTGCCGTCTTATCTCCACCAGCGGCAAGCGCATGTGCAAAGCTGGTCACCGCTCCGGCGTTGCTGTGAAGCGCTATTTGGCAGATACCGAGGCCGTACCAAGCCAGTGCGTCATGCGGGCGCGCTGCAGTGACACCCTGAAAATCGGCCATCGCACTGGCCGTATCACCGCTCAGCAGCTCGTCGGCAGCTGCCAGCAAGCGGAATGTCGGTTCTGCCGGCGCCGCCAGCAGCGCTCTTTGCGTTAGCGATTCGGCCTGGGCTGATCTACCGGCTATCAGCAGTTGTACAGCCTTAAGCGCGTCTTGAGACGGCGTTTGCGCCAGCGTAGACCCGACCGACAACACAGTTCCGCCGATAGTCAAAAGCGTGAACGCGGATCGGCGCCAGCGGGCTCTCATGGCAAGGCCGCGCGCAGCGCCTCCAGCAGCTCTGACGCATGGATGAGCGCACTGGCAGTACCCGCCGCATAGGCCCGCTCAGCCGCGATAGACCTGCCGCCGCCGGCGATCTCCGAGCGGTACAGTGCGTCAAGCCGCCGAGAATCGTGTTCCAACCCCTGCGCGGCGGTTGTTGCGGATGCCCACTGAGAGAGATTTGCGGCACTGGTTATGTGCGGCTTTACCGGCATCACCAAGCACTTGGTAGCTCGGGCGGCACTTTGAATAAGTCGCTGCCACAGCGCCTGGCGCTTTTGCCAGACTGCAGGCGCCTCTTTCGGCAGCTTGCCGGCCATCCTAAGGCAGTACGCTTCGATCGGTTCTCCGGGCATGCGAGCATGCGGATCATCCACCAGGGAGCGGTGCAGTTGATCCAGCGCGGCCGCCATTTCGTTCACGCGGTGCTGCGTTATGATGGGACAAGGCGCTTGCGCACACGCGAAAGCGCCGGTGAGCACCAACGCCATGACCAGCACGGCGTCGCGTCCACGCCGGAAAGATGTAAGCCCTAAGGGCGATGACATTCCTTCAGAATTCAAGACAAGCAAAACCTGCACGATATCCCACAGCAATTGGCAACGGTATGTGCAGTATACCGCTCACTGCACCGCCGGTACCGCGTCAATTGAGTGGCCAACCCTGGCAATTTCGCGGCCGTGAGGTTACAATCGTTACAAAATGCTGGCTAGTTTCTGCTAGAATCCTGTTTTGGATACCGTTGCGATGCGGGTCACTTTTGCAAACGAGGCTCCGATTTATGAATGCTGGTTCAAGTGGATTGCGCGGTGTTGTTGTTGGTGACTCCACGATTTGTGATGTGCATGCAAGCGGCGACCTGTTCTACCGTGGGTACAACATCCACGACCTGGCCGACAATGCAACTTTTGAGGAGACGGTGTTTCTGCTGTGGAATGGCATGCTGCCCACGCGGGGGGAGCTTGCCGGATTCCGGACAGCGCTTGCGATGGAAGCAGCGCTGCCGGCCGGCCTGCTGGACGTGTTGCCTGCCCTCCATAAGGAGTGCTCCGCCATGGACGCACTTCGAACGATGGTGTCTGCGCTTGCGACATACGACCCGGATGCCAACAAGAACTCCGAGACCGCCAACCGGCGGAAGGCCCTACGTCTGCAGGCTAAGATGCCAACTATGGTGGCGGCGATCGAGCGCTGGATGCAGGGCAAGCCACCCGTAGCTCCGAGGGCCGAACTGGGGCTGGCCGCCAACTTCCTCTGGATGCTTTTTGGAACAGAGGCCGATCCCGTGTTTGTACGCGCCATGGATGTAGACTTTACTCTCCATGCCGATCACGAGCTCAACGCCTCTACATTCGCCGCTCGGGTTACCGTAGCCACACATGCCGATATTTACTCCGGAGCCGTAAGCGGCATCGGCGCCTTGAGTGGAGCGCGGCACGGCGGTGCAGCAGAAGAGACGATGCGCATGCTGTTGGAAATCGGCGACGTGGAGAACGTGGATGGGTGGGTGACCGAGAAGCTGTCCGGAGAGAAGCGGTCGGCCGTGCCCGGATTCGGCCATGCCGTTTACCGCGCGCCGGATCCGCGGGCACGCCATCTGCACGGAATGAGTGCCGAATTGGCGGATAGTCTCGGCGATAGGCGCTGGCTGAACATGGCCGAGGCCGCGGAGGCCGTGGTGGATGCGCTGAGCAACACCCCGGAGAGGATGGCCGCCGGCAAGCAGCCGATCTACGCGAATGTAGACTGCTTCTCGGCATTGTGCTACCACCAGATGGGGCTGCCGATGCGGCTCTTTACGCCGATCTTTGCGATCAGCCGTACGGCCGGCTGGTGCGCCCATATGATGGAGCAGTACCAACCCGATCAGAAGATCATCTGGCCACGCTCTGAGTATGTTGGCGCCCGAAACCTGACGTGGACACCCATTGAGGATCGCTAGTCACGGGACGTAGCGATAGCATATCGTCTTGAAGAAGATTGAGGCTGTTATAAGGCCATCACGCATGGATGCCGTGCGAATCGCCCTCGGTGAGCTCGGCGTTTCGGGCATGTCGGTGTACGATGTGCGTGGTAGCGGCCGTCACGGGGGGCATCGAGAGTGGTATCTCGGTCACGAGGACGTAATCGACCTACCCATGAAGATGAAGCTTGAGATTGTTGCGCGCGACGAGGACGCCGACGCGATCGTCGAGGCAATTATGCAGCACGCTCGAACCGGACAGGAAGGCGACGGCAAGATCTTTGTGCTGCCGATGGAGGAAGCGGTTCGGGTGCGCACGCACGAGCGTGGTGACGATGTGCTGTAGCGTCTTGATCCGCTGATGAGCCACCGTGGCGGACCCAACGGGGAATGAGCCGGCGCTCTACTTGCTATTTGGTGTAGCCAGCAGCTACCGTTTTGTGCGGCTGCAAAGGCACGTTCGTCGGCGTTGTACCGTGCCGCTTGTTATCGACGTTCGATGCTGACGCGCGGCTGTCGGCCGAGCGTTCGCCATTCTTGCCGGGCCGGACCGCATGCCGGGTCATGGTTCCGGACGAAGCGACGAGCTTGCCGCGGTGCGCGTCCTGCTTCATCAGAATGGTTGGGTGCGGCAGATACGACCATGCCACAGCGCCGACCAGAACGACGGCCGCCGCCATCAGGAAATAGAACGGCGCTCGGGGAGATAACGTGGTGTCTTCCGCCCGGTCCCTCATCCGCGAGAACATGCCGCGCTTCTTTGGCGCTGCGTCACCCCAAATGGGATCGTTTTGACCCCAGATCGGGTCTTCCTTATCGGGCTTGAATACCATCGGCATGGCTTAGCCCTCCCTGGCTGCCTGCCCGTGACAGGTGATCACGGCACGTGTAGATTGCCCAACTGCTTGCAGTTGTTGGGATCGTTGGTGCCGTCGTAGTCACTGATGTACGTACATGGATCCGGCACGACCTGATTGGTTTGACCCACAAACGTACCTGGTGTTACCTGATCGTTCAGTGTGACCAACGAAGTCTGATAGTGATACCACTTCGCGTGTGAATCGCAGTAGACCAGATTTGCTCCGGCGGTGTGTCGTGGCCAGTTCTGCTTGCGCACGGTATTGCACGTTCCGGTGCGGTCAAGGCTCAGATCCGGCAGTCCCAAACCAGCCGGTACCGTATCCACGGTGTCGCCGAGCAGTATCAGCTGTGAGGGTGATGCCATCGATGCCTCGGCGATACCGTTCATCGAGGGATTGCGGTAGTAAGCGGTGTAGGCCATACCGTTAAAATCAAACTCATATGGCGTCATATCCGGATAGTCGGCCGGCGCCTGGCGGGTGAGCCCTGTGTCGTCGTCCCATGCAAGGCCGGTGTTGTAACCGTACCCCCAGTTGTACGCCTGCCCAGTCGGGTTGTTGACGTGACCGGGAAGAAAGTCCGCGTTGTTGCAGGCGGTTGCCAGCGAGGTCATGGCGACGCGGTAAGAGGGGCACAACATCACGTCGAAGTTCTTCACGTAGGGCTGCACATACCATTCGAAATCGCCGGGAAAACCGTACGACCATGAGGTAACGGTGGTGTCGTCGTAATCCTGCCAGTACATGATGTGCGCCATTGCCAATTGGCTGCAGTTGGACAGGCACGAGATGGAGCGAGCCTTCTCGCGTGCCTGCGAAAAGACCGGAAAGAGGATCGAGGCAAGTATAGCGATGATGGCTATAACTACCAATAGCTCGATCAGTGTGAAACCGGTCGCTTTTGCGGCCTTCATGTAAATTCTCCTTCTACTCATCAAACGTGGCGGACGCACGATCCAGGCCGTCGAAACCGAAAAGCACAACCGAATACAAACCTAAGACGCGACCAACTGCGCGCGCGTGCATAACTCAAGCCAAATTATCCGCATTCAGTATAGTTTGTTTTGTGTGAAGTTGCAAGCAAATCCTGCAGGTGCTGCACGGTTACGGCGGAAGGCTCTACCGGATTGCGCCACGGCATAAGGCGAGCACGCGCTGCGCCGACTCCTCCGGTCCCTCCTTATCGGTACATACAACCAGTTCGGGGGAGACAGGCTCTTCATAGGGGTCTGTCACGCCGGTAAATCCGGGCAGTTCGCCGGCCAGAGCCTGGCGGTACAAACCCTTTGTATCGCGGGCAATCAACGTCTCGATATCTGCGTTTACCCATACCTCCACAAACGGGCACCCCTCCGCCTCCACGCTCAGTCGTACCTCGTCACGCACCGATCGATATGGCGAGATTGCGGCCGTTATCGCTACTACGCCGTTTCGTGCCAGCACCCGGGCTACCCAGCCGATTCGCCGGATGTTGGTATCCCGGTCCTCTTTTGAGAAACCCAGGCCCTTGGAGAGGTTGGTCCGAATCTCGTCGCCGTCCAGTACCTCAACGCGGAGGTTTTCCTTCCGGAGCGCGTTAGCAATAAGATTTGCCAACGTCGATTTGCCCGCCCCAGAAAGCCCCGTGAACCAGAGGACCAAACCGAGCGATTCTGCCATAGAGCCTCCCAAATGCCTGACGTCGCCGCGCTGGTTTTTCGGCCCGGCGCCGATGGTCCATCATACCCGGCTTGAACGGCCCGTGCGCGACACCGCCTTCCAGGTTTCGGGTACCCTCCTACATATGGACGCATATATCTACAATTCAAACTGCAGGGCCGGCCGACGCGTAAAGGTACGCAGCGCAACGTGATTTCTCAAACCGCAGAGTACGCATTGCGCGCCGTTGTGCATCTTGCCCAATTCAGCGACTCACCGCAAACCACCGAGCAGATCGGCGCCGCTACACAAATGCCACGTCCTTACCTGGCCAAAGTACTGAACGCATTGGCCAAAGCCAGGGTCGTACGCGCCCAGCGAGGCATGCACGGCGGATTCGCGCTGGTTCGACCAGCCAACGCGCTTTCGATCTATGAAGTAGTACAGGCCGTGGATCCACTGCACCGCATCCTGGAATGCCCGCTGGGACTTCCGGCTCATGCGGAGCAGTTGTGCCCACTCCACCGGAGCATTGATGAAGTGCTGGAACTTATGGAGCAGCGGTTTCGGTCGATCGTGATCGCCGACATCCTGCAGGATCCAGCCGGCATCATGCCACTTCGCCCAAACCCCAGCCAGGCGGAGCAGAAAACGGGCTGACCTCGGGCGCCGTTGGCTAACAGGCGTGTTGCAAAAGCGCGGCATGGGCCGTATAATGGGCGGCGTGGGGCGTGAGTTGGGCAGGTATTGACGCATTTGCGCGCCTCCGAATGCGGTGAACGACCCGCTCCTCAATCGACCCCTTCCCCGGCTGCCGGGATCCACTGCCGTACGCGCCGGCGCTCGGTTAGTGACGCGGCCGGTTTATGCGCTCTCAACCCGGCAGCCGCAACACGCGCGCCGGTCTGTTTGTTATCTATAGCGTGTGGCGCAAATCCAGGACGACGGCCAGAGCAAGATGAGTTCACCCGAAGAGACTCCGGACCGATACGACTTTAACGCTGCGGAGAGCAAATGGCAGGCCCTATGGGAACGGGCCGGCCTCTTCCGGACGCCGGAGGACAGCAGCCGTCCCAAGCTTTATGCGCTCGATTTCTTCCCGTATCCGTCCGGCGCCGGTATCAGCGTAGGCCACTGCCGCAACTACGTGCCGCTGGATGTATACGCCCGCATGAAGCGGATGGCTGGCTACGACGTGCTGCACCCCATGGGCTGGGACGCGTTCGGCCAGCCGGCCGAAAACGCGGCGATGCGGCTTCGCGTCAGCCCGCGAGACCTGGTACCGCGTTACGCTGCCAACTACAAGCACCAACTGAAGCTGATCGGCATCTCGTACGATTGGGATCGTGAAATCAACTCGAGCGATCCTGAATACTATCGCTGGACCCAGTACTTCTTCCTGCTGCTCTACCGTCGCGGTCTGGCGTACCGGCAGACGGCGCCGATCAACTGGTGCCCCAGCTGCCGGACTGGAATCGCAAACGAGGAGGTTGTAGCCAACCGCTGCTGGCGATGTGAGTCCCTGGTAGAAAAGCGGCCGATGCCACAGTGGTATTTCAGGATTACCGCCTATGCCGAACGGTTGCTAGACACGCTGGATGGACTGGCCTGGCCCGAGGGCATTCGCGCCATGCAGCGTGCCTGGATTGGTAAAAGCCAGGGCGCCGAGGTGGTTTTTGGACTGCAGGGGTTGCCGGAGACACTTTGCGTATTCACAACGCGGCCAGACACCTTGTGGGGCGCCACCTTTATGGTGCTGGCCCCGGAGCACCCGCTTGTTCCGGATTTGACCACAGCGGACCGCAGTGCAGAAGTGGAGGCATACCGCGACCGTGCGGCAGCGCTGACAGAGATCGATCGACAGAGCACCGAACGGCCAAAAACCGGCGTGTTCACCGGCTCGTTTGCTGTAAATCCGGTGAACGGAGAGGCGATACCGATCTGGATTGCCGACTACGTGCTGATGGGCTACGGTACTGGAGCCATTATGGCCGTACCGGCGCACGATCAACGTGACTTTGAGTTTGCACGGAAGTACGGCATTGAGGTCCGATGGGTCTACCGGACGCCGGAGTCACCGCCGGAAGCTGAGATGGAGCGTGCGGAGCCTGCCGGTGGGTCGATGGTGGACTTTGGCACTCCAGACCGCCCGTTTCCATTTGCTGGGGCGCCAAATGACAAGGAGACAGTAGGCGCCGTCATCCGGTGGCTGGAAGACCGACGAATCGGCCACGAGCAGGTGAACTACAGGCTTCGCGACTGGCTGATCTCACGTCAGCGCTATTGGGGCGCGCCGATACCGATAATTCACTGCGATGTTTGCGGCGAGGAGCCGGTGCCTGAGGCAGACTTGCCCGTGCTGCTGCCGGACTTGAGCCGCTATGAATCTGGCCTCGGTGGTGAGTCGCCGTTGGCTAACGTGCCGGAGTTTGTGAACGTGTCGTGCCCCAAGTGTGGAGCGCCTGCACGGCGGGAGACCGATACGATGGCCGGGTTCGCCTGCTCTTCGTGGTACTTCCTGCGATTCGCCGATCCGCATAACGGCAGTGAACCGTTCTCACAGGAAGCGGTTCGCCGATGGCTTCCCGTGGATCTGTACGTTGGTGGCGCCGAGCACGCGGTGATGCACCTGCTGTACGCAAGGTTCTGGACCAAGGTGATTCACGATGCCGGCCTGATAACGTTCGACGAGCCGTTCACGAGGCTGCGAAATCAGGGCATGCTGCTAGCCCACACGCCTGGCCGTGAGGTGGTGCAGGCGGAGGAGGTGGAGGGTGACGAGGGCGATGCCGGAGAGCTGATCGAGGATTGGAAGCCACTGAAGCCGGATGAGCTGGCGACCTTTCCACCTGAGAAGGTGCAGTATCGCTGGGTGAAGATGAGCAAGAGCCTCTTCAATGTTGTGACGCCCGACGCCATGGCCGAGCAGTACGGCGCAGACAGTCTTCGGCTGTTTGGAATGTTCGCTGCGCCGTTTGAGGATACGGTGAAATGGAACGAATCGGGCATTGACGCCATGGCAAAATGGGTTCAGCGTCTGTGGCAGGTCTACCGTGACCTGCTGCCGATTTATACCGCCGATTGGCGCAATCAGCCGGCTCCATCCGAGCCTGGAGCCCTTGTGTTGCGGCGTTCGCTGCACGCCACGATTCACAAGGTGACTGGAGATATTGAGGAGTTCCGACTCAACACGGCCGTTGCCGCGTTGATGGGGCTCGTGAATCGGGCGTCGGCTTTCCGAAACGATGTCGCCACGCGGCGTCCATCGGCGGATGAACAGCTTGCGGCCTCCGAATTCCTGGAGACCCTGCCCTTGTTGATATCACCAGCCGCGCCGCACCTGGCCGACACACTGTGGGAAATGCTGGGCAAAACCGGCTTCACGCTGGAGCAGCCGTGGCCGGCGTGCGATCCGGCGATGCTGATTCTGGATGCCATCACAGTGGTTGTGCAAGTGAACGGCAAGCTGCGAGCACAGTTGGAGGCCGCACCGGGCACGCCGGATGCCGAGCTGCAGGAAATGGCACTGGCAGCGGAGCGGGTACAGCCATGGCTCGAGGGTAAAACTATCCGCCGCGTCATCGTGGTTCCGGACAAGCTGGTTAACGTGGTCGTCAGTTAAACGCACCGACCTGTCAGCCGTCGCTCTCCGGCCAGCCGCTCCAGTCGCCGACGTACATAACCTCTTCCTCCAGCGCCAGGCCGAACTGCTCCAGGACGCGGCGCTTGAGCGTATCGGCAACAGTGCGTACGTCGCCGGCGGTGGCGCCACCGCAGTTCACAATGAAGTTGGCATGACGGGCCGAGATTGCTGCGCCGCCAAACCGGAAGCCCTTCATGCCGCACGCCTCTGAAAGCGCCGCGGTTGGAACCTTGTCGGCGGCGCGAGCCTCGGGCCGGATATTCGGCACCGTTTGCGCCAGCGCATGGTTCACTGAGTTCTTGAAGAAGCTGCCCGCAGAAGACTCCCACGGCTGCGACAAGATGCGCTGAGTCTGTAACTTCCGCGCTTTTTCGCGGATCGCTTTGTGCGTGGAGGGCAGAAGGCGCATGCGAGCGGACAGCACCACAGGCCGTTCGGCGGCTGAGCGCCGCAAGCGGCTATCGCGATATCGAAACTCCATCCATGCAGCGGGCCTCCACTGGCGCAAACCCTCATCCACGACCTCGACCTCTTCGACCAGATCGCAAATCTGCGCCTGGTACGCGCCGGCATTGGAGGCAAGAGCGCCGCCTACCGAACCGGGAATACCAACTGCGTACTCCAGCCCGGAGAGTTCGGCGCGCATCGCCAAAAGGAAGAGCCTCATCAGGTTGTGACCGGTTTCCACCGTACATCGCCTACCGAGATCGAGGCTGTGGCACCGGTTGTGGATGACAAGCCCTCGTACCCCGCGATCGCTGACGCAGATATTGGTGCCCTCACCTAACAGAAAGTAAGGGAGCCGGGCTGACTGCGCCGTCTGCACCAATTCCGCCAATATGTTGCTGTCATCAACTTCGGCAAACCAATCGGCCGGACCGCCAACGCGCAGGCTGGTGTGACGGCACATCGGCTCACCGGCGCGCAAAACCGACCGCAGGCGAAGTGGAAGGTTACGAACGGCCGGGCCCCACTCTTCAGCCACGGTTTGGGCGTCCATCTGCGTCATGTCGGGTAGTGTAGCACGGTGCGCGGCTTGTGGTCCGGCGCCGTTTTGGCAGGAAACATCGCAAGGCGGGCGGAATCGCTCAGTCGTGCGAATCGGGTGTGGACAGGATGTACAAGATGAAGCACCTGCGCGCGTTTACACTGATCGAGCTTTTAGTAGTTATCGCTATAATTGCCGTATTGGCAGCGATTCTGTTTCCGGTTTTCGGTCAGGCTCGTGAAGCGGCGCGCAAGACCGCGTGCCTCAGCAATATGCGGCAAATAGGCCTCGCGACGCGCATGTATATGGATGACTACGACAGCACGTTTCCGCAGACGAAACGCACGGACGGCGCGCCCGACGTAGACGACGCCGACGGCAGTATCGAAAATCCCGATACCGGCTCCATGTTCGCTATGATCCTTCCGTACACGGGTCATGGCGGCGCCAGCACCGAGGACGTACTCTACCAGCAGAGACTGTTCGCGTGTCCGGACGATCCGGCGCCATTCGACTCGAACTGCCCGGACGTTATCAACATTGGCGGTCCGCATGTGATCTCGTACCTGGTAAACGGCTACTTTGTTTGGGGCATCACCGACGCGGGTGTGGTTTCTCCATCGTCCACGATCCTGTTCGCGGAGCGGCGGAGCGTCGCGGAAGGCACGCCTGCAGCGCCACCCTTCTGCGACGACATCTACCACCCATGGTTCTATCCGCCGATCAACCCCGCTGCTCCGGCAGACGAAATGGATGCCTTTACCGGGGCGATTGCAACGCACCGTCACAACGGCGGCTCAAACTTTGTGTTCACCGACGGCCACGCCGGCTGGAAGGTATGGACGCAAACCTTCGCGCCACCGACGGTGAATCTCCACAAGCCGTACTGAACTTGCGGCCTCAGCCAACCAGTGGAAACGGCGCTGTATCGGCGTCGGCAACGCCAAGCAGACGGTAGGCGGCATCGCGGACCAGCCGTTCGCACTCGGGCGCGAACATTCGCGTGCCGTAGTACCGATATGCAGCCGCCACTTCGTAACCCCCGAGTGGAAACTCTGCCGCCGTGGGCAGGTAGTTCCAGCAGCCGTTGACATAGCCTAGAACCAGCGCCGGTTCCGGCGACTGTTTGACAAAGTCGAGCTGGTACTGCACAAAAACCTCCGCCGGTATTCCCAGAATCCTGATTCCACCTACGTGGAAGCACTGCAGTTCAATCGGCTGCTGTGTGGCTTCCGAGACCATCGCATCACGAGCCCACTGACGGCGGGCATCGGCGTGCAGAATGCGCCCAACATTGCCGTTCTTGCGTTCATCCGTCAGGGTTTGGTCCCACTGCGCCTCTTCGGCGCGCAACTCCTCCAAAGGTGGCGCCGGCAGCAGCGGCAGGTTCACCACCTCGCACCGTGCCTCCAGACTCTCTCCGGCGCGCACATGGGCTGCCCATCGGGCAGCATGGGCGGCATTCGCAACCCGTGCACCGTACTCTGCCACCTGTTCCCACGTGCCGCGCGGATGCGGGTTGATATCGCCACAGCAGCCCTGCAGCGCGATCGCCATGGCATCTTGCCTCCTGCCGGCCTCCACGGCTTCGGTATCCAGCCTTTGGCGCAGCGCTGAGACTGCGGCGCCGGGCCACTCTGCCGAGATTGCAAGGTTATCGCCGCCCATCGTGGTTGGGTGGCAAGCGTGTAGAAACGCTACCGCGATCGCATTTCCTTCCGGCGTGTTGATGCACACGCACTGCACGGCGCCGTCCACCGATCCGGCGAGATTGACACCGGGCGAACCGCGCTGCGGGTCACGGTTCCTGCGGTTGACGCCGATCTGCACGGAGGCGTCACCATAGGTGATTCGAGCGGGCTGCAGGCGCATCGCAGCCAGTTGCGCCGTTGACACCAGTTTCCGGCAGAGCATCTGGACGTATGGCTCATCGCGTACGCCCATCGCGCGGTAACTCTGCGTAAGCGGCCCGGCATGCGTGTGCGTGCAGTGCAGCATCACGTTTTCCAGTGGCACGCACAGCTTCTCTCCGACGCCGGTGCGAACCGCATGCACCAGGTCCTGATCCAACGTGATGAGGTCGGCAACCAGAAGCACCAGGCGGCAGCAGCCGTTATCCAGCACCAGCGCGCGAGCAAAGAGGGGGTCGTGCACGTCGCGCGCGCCTTCCGAACGGAAGCCATATCCGCCCATCCAGACGCCCAGGGGCGGCGTGATGTCAACCTCGGCTACGCCGGCATACAAAGGCATCCGAACCTCCTCAATCCGCGGCGTCGTACTGGGGCATCAGACGGGCAGCGCCTCCATCGCCCTCGCTGCCTCCTTAACCGCCAGATCG
Organism: Armatimonadota bacterium; assembly: GCA_028871815.1. Lineage (NCBI taxonomy): Bacteria > Bacillati > Armatimonadota > Armatimonadota bacterium. Next base: position 197,160 of record JAGWMJ010000007.1, read on the forward strand.
ATGTGATACTCCGAGTGTGCGGTGCTTATGCTGCTCTGCTTGGTGGCGACTGGGAAGTGGAACACTCCTGCGTCGATCAGCCGACGACGGTACTCCACGTCGGCGGCAAAGTTGTGATGCAGAAGGATATCGTGCCAATCCACGGGCAGATGGTCCATGAAATAGAGGCAGTACGCCGACCCTTGGCGCGCTACAGTTGCTGTTAGGCCAAGATCAGAGGCCGCGGCCTCGAGCCCAGCCTGCATTCGAGCGCCGAGAGAATCGAGTCTTGGATAGAGGCTGAATTCGTCGCGCTGCAGGAGTCGCATGGTGGCAATCGCCGCAGCCATAGGCGCAGGATGCCCATTATAGGTGCCGCCGATCAGTACGCGATCGGCGACATCCGGCGCGGCGAATCTTTCCATTACCGTGCGCGAGCCTGCTACAGCTCCCAGGGCATAGCCGTTGGCGATGGCTTTGCCAAACACCGAGAGGTCCGGGCTGAGCATCTCGATGGATTGCCATCCGCCCAACGCATGGCGGAAGCCGGTCTTGATCTCGTCGAGAATGAAAAGCGCACCCGCATCACGGCACATGTTCTGCAGGCCGGCCAGGTAGCCGGGCTGCGGCTTGATGATGCCGACGTTTTGCAGGATCGGTTCGGTAATGACGGCTGCGACCGGATACTTCTCGAGCATCAGTCGGGCCGAATCCAAATCGTTGAAGTTGATCGGATGTACCGTTTCAGCCACGCCGGCCGCCACACCCGCCGTCATCGGCAGGTACGGATACTCCCCTGGCGATACGCGTGGGCCCAGTTCCGAAAGCGGAGTCATCACATTGCAGGCAACATGATCGTGCCAGCCGTTGTAGCCGCCCTGCATCACCACGATATGGCTGCGGCCCGTCACGGCTCGGGCCAGCCGGAGAGCATGGTAGGTGGCCTCAGAACCGCTGGTGGTGAACTGCACCTGCTCGGCCGTACGCACGCACTGGAGAAACAGTTCGGCGGCGTCCACTTCCATCGGCGTGACGCCTGCACCGGCGAGCGGCGCCCGATCCGTAATGGCCGCGACCACCGCCTCATCGACTTCGGTGTTCGCGTGACCCAGCAGAAAGGGAGCGAACGCCGCATGAAAATCGAGGTAGCGGCGCCCATCGGCATCCCACATGTAAGGGCCGTGAGCGCGTGTAAATGCCAGCTCCGGCTGCATCCGGCGGTTATACGAAACGGTGCCGCCCGGCAAGCTCTCCGCCGCGCGTGCCGCAATGTATGCCGAGCCGGTGATGGGTGGCTTCAAAGTCATGATACGGGAAACAGCTCCTCGATGGTGTCGCCGGCCGCTTCCGTCACCGCCTCCAGACAGCCTGGAGCGTACGGAGTTTGCCATGCCTGATAGAGGTTACCGGCCCACGCTTCTTTCGGCGGCAGATAGCCGATATGGCCGTTTGCAACGTTCACTACCATGATGGCCAGGCGCGGAAATCTGCGGCGCAGGCTCTGCTGGAGAGCAGAGTAGGCTTCGTTTGGCTGAGCGACGAGAGCGGCGTCGCCAACGCGCCACACCCAGAGCGGGCAGCTATAGGCGTCGCCGTCTCCCACCGATTGCCGCACCAGAGCGCGTCTCTCCCGGCGCTCTCTTGCCGCCGCAACCGCAGACGGATCGTCATCGGTGGGCTCCGGCGGATCGGATGACGCATTGAGGGCAAGCCGTACCATGACCTTCCGGCAAACCAGCGTGGATGACGGCTGCGTCGGAGTTTCACGCCACAGCGCGAGCGGCGCGCCCGATTCCTGCACGCGGTCAAACTCCAGCCCGGTTCGGGCCGGCAGCATTCCTTCCAGTGCCGATAGTACCGCGAAACCCAGCTGCCGTCCGCCCGACTCGGCCACAGCCGGCTCAGAGCAGTACTGACGGCGCGGCGCGAGCTCGCCGGAGGCGCCTTGCAAGAACAGGCAGGGCGCACCACCCGTGTGCCGCTCCACCAGGTGGCGCATCGCACCAACGAAGTCCGGTGAGATCAGTTGGTTTTCGGCAGCCAGTGTGGTCGGATGGCATGCGTAGTTCACCAGTGTAGCCATCGTGGTTCCGTTGGAACCGGTAATCCGGCCCACCAGGAGCGTATTGTCGGCTGCGACCCCGGGATGGAAGCCACACACCATGCGGTTAGCTGCCGGATCGGGCAAATCGCGGTTGCAGGCGAGGTCGCAGGCGCCGCTGCCCCAGGTGATGGTGCATGGCTTGGCGGCGGCCATAGCCGTGCGCACGGTGCTGATCGCCAGGTCTCTAAGCCGTTCAATATAGGCCGGCACGCGGTCGCCGCCGGGCCGATTGGCTGCCGCTGCTCGTGAAATCGTTGGACCGGCGTGGGTGTGACTGAGCGCCATTACGACCGAATCGGGCGAGAGGCCGTGCGCGAACAACAGCCCACCGCGCACAAACCATTCATCAGATGTCTCACGCCACCAGCCAAGATCGGCAGTGAGCAGTACGCGGGCTGGGCCGCGCTGCGACGGCCGCAGCACTAATGCCGCCAACTGCAGCGGCTGGTGCACTCCGGAAGCCACGTCGTGTTGCGCGGCGCCCCAGTTGCGGGCGTAGATGCCGACGGGCGGCGTAATATCCGTGACGGCCACGCCGGCCCAGCCGGCCCACGATGGCTCAACGTACCGGTAGTCGGAGTTCACCGAGCCGCTCCGGCCGGCGTCATCAGGCTCAGCCCACCATCCATCAGCAGTACGCTGCCGGTGCAGTTCCGCGATGAATCACTGCACAGCCAGATCACAGCGTCAGCCACTTCATCCGGCTCGATCAACCTGCGCAGTGGTGTGCGGGCCGCGGCGGCATCACGGAGACCGGGATCCTCACGAAAAAGCTGTGCGCTCAATCCAGCATCCACGTAGCCCGGCGCCACTTCATTGACCAGAATGCCGGCAGGCGCAAGCTGCAGTGCGAGGCACTGCGCCATCATGCGCAAGCCAGCCTTGGCCGTCGAGTATGCGATTATCTGCGGATGTGGCGCGTGGGCAGCCCAGCTCCCAACGAATACGATTCGGCCCGGCGTCCCGCATGCCGTCATCTTACGAGCCGCCGATGCAGCCAGGAAGTAGGCGCCGTTGAGGTTGACGGCAAGTTCGCGCTGCCACTGCTGAGCCGTCATCTCCAGGGCCGGGACGCGTGTTACTATGGCGGCATTTGGCACAACATAGCTTGGGCATCCGAACTGCGACTCCAGATCGTTGAGCCATACATCGACAGCGGCGGCGTCGGAGACATCCACCTGGGCGTAATGAAACGAGCCCGCTGAGCCAAGTTCGGCCAGTAACGGCGCCGCACTTTCCGGCGGTGCAAGGTCGCACACTGCAACACGACAGCCGGCGCGGCAGAAGGCACGTACAATCGCCTGCCCGATGTCGCCCAAACCGCCGCTGATGACAGCCACGGAGCCCTGACCAGGTTGCATGTTGACTTTATCCGATCACGTACCAGCAGCCTACTCGGTAATCGCCGGCATCGCAGCCGACGCGCAAAGGTATAATCCGCGCTGCGGGCCGCAAGGCGGAAAGCGAGGACAGCATGCGGCGGGTTGAGGAGACGCGTGCAGCGATACTGGATGGTATTTCTCCTTTGGAAGTCGAATACCTGCCGTCAGAGGCGGCTGTCGGTCGGCGGCTCGCCACGCCTCTGTTGGCCGTACAGCCCATTCCCGCATTCGACAGTTCTGCCGTGGATGGTTACGCCGTAATTGCCGGTGACGTAGCTGCTGCATCGGCTCACAGCCCTGCCTCGCTACGACTGACGGGATCCAGTGTGGCTGGCGGCGGGCCGCCACCGCCGGTGACAACAGGCCGCTGCGTCCGCATCCTGACCGGTGCGCCGGTGCCGACGGGCGCAGATGCCATTGTGATGCAGGAGGATGTGCAGGTCACCGCAGAAGGCATCATGCTGCACGCCGAGGTGCGTTGTGGTGCGTACATTCGCCCCGCTGGGGCCGAGTGTGCCGCCGGCGCCGAAGTGCTGCCGGCCGGATTCCGGATTACCGCTGCGGCGGCGCCGCTGCTGCTGACTGCGGCGCCAGGCGGCGCGCTGTTCGCCCGCCGCCCGCGCGTGGCCGTGCTGACGACCGGCGATGAGGTGCTGGATGCGGGGGCGTTCGGCGAAGCGCCGTTCGGCGCCGTGGTAAACACCAACCGTTTGATGTTGAAGGCGCTTATCAGCGATGCCGGGGCCGAGTGCTGCGAGACGGCACACGCGGCTGACAGTCTGGAGGATACGCTGCGGCACCTGGCGCGCTTTGCCAAACAACCCGAACCGGCCGACGTGATCATCGCCGCGGGCGGCGTCTCGGTGGGCGATCGCGACTTCGTCAAGCCGGCCGTGGAGCAGCTGGGAACTCTCGATCTATGGCGCGTTGCCGTAAAGCCCGGCAAACCCTTTGCATTTGGCCGGATCGACAAGACGCTTTTCTTTGGCCTTCCCGGCAACCCGGCTTCAGCGTTTGTAACCTTCGTCCTGTTCGTGCTTCCGGCGCTGCGGAAGCTGGCCGGTGCGCGCCACCCGGAGGCGGACCGTTGGGTTACAGCCGTGGCAACAAAGGATCTGCAGTGCGATCCCGTGAGGGACGAGTATCTGCGCGCAGCGGTCGAATTCGGTGAAGACGGCGCAGTGTTGCGTACCGCTGTGGGCCAGGGTTCCGGTATGCTGATATCGCTGGCCCGCGCCAATGCGTTGGCGCTGCTGCCGGCCGGCGGCGGAGCCATTCGGGCCGGCGAACGGGTGAAGGCGATGCTGCTGCAACCTGTCGACGCCTGACGAAGGAGTACCAATGATGAGGAGATGGAGCTTGGCGGCTGCGGCCGTCCTGTTGATGGTTGTGTCGTGCGTCTTCGCGGGGGCTCAGCAAAAACCGGCCGATCCGGAGCTGAAGGTGGGCGATATGGCGCCCGATTTCACGCTGCCGGACCAGACGAACACACCGAGGCACCTGTTTGCCGAACGCGGACATACGGTTGTGCTGGCATTCTATCCGGCCGACGATACACCTGGTTGAACGGCCGAAGCGTGTTCCCTGAGGGATCACATGGCCGATTATCTGAAGGCCGGAGCGGTGGTGTGGGGAATCAGTGTGCAGGATGTGGCTTCCAAGCAGAAGTTCGCCGAGAAGAACCACCTGAACTATCCCATCCTTGCGGATACGTCGAAATCGGTTTCCCGGGCTTATGGTGTCCTTGGTTCGTCCGGATATGCCGAACGTGTGACGTTTATTATCAATAAGAAGGGTCGCATCTCAACGGTAGATAACGCCATGCGGCTTGCGCTGGGTTCCGCCGGTGTGGTGAGCACGCACGGAGCTACCCTGGAGGAGGAGCTTTCCGGCACGTGGCACGTGTCTTCCGGGCTCCCGGCACCCAGTTTTCGCCTGCCGGCCGTGGATGGCAAGCGGACGGCGGAGTGCCCGGCGGCAAACGCCCGGCTTACGGTGGTGGTTCTTTTCTCCACCACTTGCCCTGAGTCGATCCGCGCCGCATCGAAGATCGCCTCGCTTGCGGCGGCGAACTCTACATCCGGCGTGCAGTTTGTTGGTGTGGACCCAAACTGGAATGAAACAGGTTCCCAGGTACGCGCTTTCACGACCCAATACGGCTGGAACTTTCCAGCCGCCATGGACCGCAGCGGTCATGTGACGCGCGCGCTTCAGGCGGTCGCCACGCCGGAAGTATGGGTGATCGACCGCAGCGGCACCGTTCACTACCACGGCGCCGTCATGGGTCCAGATGGCGCCGCTCCGCTGGCGGACGCGCTCGCGGCGCTGGCTGCAAACAACCCTATCACCGTGGCAGACACTCGGGCCGTTGGGTGCCGATTACGCATGAAGCGGCCGCGGCGGGGCCATTAATGACCGCCCTGGACACCTGCTTCCTGAAAGCTCTCTCCGAAGCGCCCTCGGTCGGCACCGCGTGCGCGCCTGTGATGCGGCTGCTGCGGACGTTTTTTGGCGAGGGCTGGGAAGCCGAGTTTGTCAGCGACGGATTCTGCCTGTTTCACTGCGGCGCGCCGGAGGCCATCCACACGCTGTATGTATCGCACGTGGACGAGGTCGGTGGGTGCGTCTACGGTCCAGCAGGTGGCGAGGATGGCGGCGGATGGACAACCCGCCACTGGGGCAATACCGCACAAGTGTTTGCCGACGCTCGACTTCAGGCCATGGACTACCTGGCGGAATCGGGAGATGCCGCCTTCGACGTTTCAGCGCGCGCGGTAACCACTCCCTCCTCCGGGGACGTGGACCTGGGGCAGAAACTGGTTCTGGATGGCGAAGCGATTCGGCCGTACCGAACTGTGTTCACGTTCCGGCAGGATGCCGAGATCGATGGAGACCTGCTATCGGGCAAGGCGCTGGACCCGCGCGTAACGGCATACGCAGCTGCCGAAGCCGCCCGAACGCACAGCGTTCCCGGCGTGGCTGCGCTGTTCGTAATGGCGGAGGAGTGCGCGATGGAGGTCGCCCGGAAAGCTGTGGTATGGCTGCAGCGCCGAGCACCTAACCTGCGGCTGATCGTAAATGCCGACGTGCCGTCAATTGGCGCGCTTGGCGAAGGCCGGCTCGATACTCCAGCTATCCGGATATTTGAGGGCCGCAATTTCATCGATCCAACTGTGGGAATCCGGATGGCGGAGCGGCTCGAGCGGCTCGGTCTGACTCTGCACCTCACGTCGTCGCGAAGCGGCAGTCAAACGGTGCTGTTCACGCCTCTGGCGCATACGCTGTCCATAGCGCTGCCGAGCGACGGAGTGCACCTGCCGGTGGTGAGGATGAGCCTCACCGGAATCTCACGGCTCGTCGAGCTGCTCGGCGCGATTCCGGATGAGGCCGACACCGCCAATTGGGAACCGGATGGACTGGGCTGAAGCACGCTGGCCGAAGCGCCTCCGCGTCACCGGAGCGGCAGGAACCTGACGCAGCGGTCGCGAACACGCGCTCGCACTGCCACGCAGCCGTCGGCGGCGCCGCGCCGGCCACAACTCAGGAGAAAGGTCAAGGATGTCTCGAATACCAATTGCGCTTCAGCTCTACTCCGTGCGAGAGGATTGCGCGCGCGATCTACCGGGTGTGCTCAAGGCGGTTGCCGGTATGGGCTACGAGGGCGTGGAGTTCGCCGGATACTACGGCCGGACGGCAGCCGAGTTGCGCGCCTTGCTGGATGAGAATGGTCTCAAATGCTGCGGCACACACACGGGAATCGATACACTCCTTGGGCCGAAGCTGACGGAGACCGTGGAGTTTAACAAGACGATCGGCAACCGGTTTCTGATTGTGCCGGGCCTGCCGCGCGAGCGAACGGAGTCCCGAGCGGCGTGGCAGGAGACGGCCAGGGTGATCAACGGGATCGCCGCCGATCTGGAGCCGCTGGACATGCAGGTGGGTTACCACAACCACCACACGGAATTCACGCCCCTGGATGGCGAGCTGCCCTGGGATACCTTCTTTGGCGCCACGCGCTCCGATGTGGTGATGCAATTTGACACCGGCAACGCCATGCATGGCGGCGCCGATGCGCCGCCGTTTCTGGAGCGATATCCGGGCCGGGCCCTCACGGTACATCTCAAGGAGTACAAGCAGGGTTGGGATCAGGCGCTTATCGGCGAAGGCGACATTCCGTGGCAGGAGATCTTCCGCCTCTGCGAAACCAGTGCGGGCACGCAATGGTACATCGTGGAGCAGGAGAGCTACGCGTTCCCTCCGCTGGAGTGCGTCGACAAGTGCCTCAAAAACCTGAAGGCCATGGGCCGGTAGCTGGGCCTATACTGGACGAGGCGGGTCGGGTCCGCGTTGGCGGACCCGACGCTGCTCTCAAGAGCGGAGAGGGGCGGAGTTTGGTGGACGGCTGGCCAAACGGGCTGCGCTGATTACTGCCGCGTTACGCTTGACGGGCTTCTCCTTGATGGTTCCGGCGTGCAGCAGCCAGAGTATGGCAAGGCCGGCCAGGATGCGGTACGCAATGAAGATGCCGGTATTGTGCTCTTTCATGTAACCAAGGAACCAGCGAATTACCACGTAGGCCAGCAGACCCGCTACCACTGCGGCTACAATACCGGGTCCCGCTGCGCCGGCGAGGCCGCCGGCTTTGAGCGATTTGAGCAGCTTGTAGAGGCCCGCCGCGGTTATCGCGGGAATGCTGAGCAGGAAGCTGAATCGCGCCGCAGTCTCACGATCAAAGTTCCGGAACAGCCCGGCAGTGATCGTCACGCCGGATCGGGAGGCTCCCGGCACCAGCGCCAGAACTTGCGCCCAGCCGACCACCTGACTGTCTGCCATGGTCATTTGATCCAGCTTCGTCCGCTTTTTGCCGATAATCTCAGAGACCCACAGTACAAGGCCCAGCAGGATGAGGCTGGCAGCCACTACCGGAAGGCGGCGGAACGATGTATCGATCTTCTTTTCCAGCAGAACGCCGAAAATGATGATGGGTATGGTGCCGAGGAGCGTATACCAGCCGAGACGGGCGTCCAGATCATCGGCAGCTACATTCCGGGGTGTGCGGGTACGGATTATTCCTTTGATGTACCGGCCGATATCACTCCAGAAGTAGAGAACAATGGCGATTATCGGCCCGAGTTGGGCGATGGCCGAGAACGCAGCGCCGGGGTCGCGCTGATGGAACAGCTGCGGCACCACATCCATGTGCGCCGTGCTGCTGACAGGAAGGAACTCGGTAAGGCCCTGGAGCAGGCCCAACCATACTGCGTGAACGTACGTAACGGGTGCAGGGTGCAAACGAGGTCTCCATGGTCTGCCGCATATTGGGCCACAAAGTGGGATGGAACCGGGCAGGCGGACGGCACAGATTATACCGCCCGGCCACGCAGGGCTGGCTGAGGAACCTATAAGGCATCGTGAGACACCGCTCTCGGGTCGTGATCCTCTGCGTAACGCGTTGCCGTCGAGCCGGCATCGCTGCCGGACAGATCGATGAACTGGACGAGCGCAAGCGCTGGCGCGGCGCCGGACGATGGAAACCGGGATTCAACGCGGACTAACGATGAGCGCCCCGGCCGCCAGAGTGCAGCCGGGGCGCCTCGTATTGGTCGCACAGATGATGCGCGATGCTATTTGGAGGGTGTCGCCGCCTTGATGCGCGCGTCGAGCCCGTCGGTGTATTGCGACGGATTCTTGTCGAAAGGCGCCTTGCAGCTGGTGCAGCAGAAGTAGTAGCGCACGCCCTTCAGGTCACTGTAGTTCGACGCCTTGTCCGAGGAGGCAATCTTCTGGTTCATCACGGCGCAGTAGAGCACTTCCGATTTCGGCGTTACCGTGTACTTCTTGGGATCCTTGTTAAACGTTGCCAGGTCGTCTTTCGAGGCGAAAAAGTAGCGAACATTGCCGTAATCGGCGTGGGCTACTGCCTTGTCCGGCAGGACCCGTGCTGTGGTCACGGGGTCGAACAGCGAGGCGCCGATAACGTTCCTGGTTTTTGCGGCAGCCTTGATGTACTTGGTCGGGTTGGCACTGAACTGCGAAGGACATCCGCCACAGCACATGTAGTAGCGCACGCCCATGTAGTCGACGTGCAGGCTCTTGGCGGTGACGCTTGGAATTGCCGTTCCGAGCACCGAGCAGCTATAGCCGCCATCCGTATCGGCGCGAGCCGTACCGGGGAGCATGGCGACTGCGATGCCGACGGCTGCAAGCACGCCGGCCCGAAGAATGGAATGATGGAAACGCATTTTTGCTTGCCTTTCGCGTTGAAATCCGCGTTGACGGTGGATTCGGGGACGCACGCCCCGGCATGGTTCGAGAAGTGGAGATGCGGAGTCTACGGGCAGTCCGCCATGGCCGGCGCCAAGCCGCAGGTTGCAGTTCGACACCTGTGCATCAATTCCTGCTTACGGATGCAATAGATGTAACAGTTCCCGGCAAGTTCCGTAAGGGCTAATGCATGAAACGCGCCATGGCGACGCCGAGTAAGGCAACTGTCACGAGGAGTGCGGCAAATATCATCCAGTCCTTGCCTGCAACCTGCCTGCCGCAGCGCTTGCACTTTACATCCCGAAATCGGACCTCATGGCCGCAGTTCTGGCATCGCCTGGTTCGTGACAACGTTCACTCCATGGCTGCTACCGGCTGCCGCTCCGCAAGAGATGCACCGCGAGCAGCAGCGCTGGTACTACCTCACCGGTCCGGCGCGTCTGCGTTACCGTGCGAGGGTCGCCATCGCACGCAGTCACAGCAACGCAAGACCCACATCGGGGCGCAAGTTTGGCTGCCGGGGAAGGATTCGAACCCTCGACCTACTGATCCAGAGTCAGTTGTGCTACCGCTGCACTACCCGGCATCGTTTCGCGAGTATACCGGAGCGGCGAATGCGTGTCAACGAAAGTATTTCACAGGGTGAGTTTCGAATGCGTCTCGGTAACCAAAAACAGTAGCCATCCCCGAATCTACCCGCCAGGAGCGGGCCAGCAATTGGGGGAAGGAGCGCTTGATGGCACATGGCCGTTCTACAGCAGCGAAGGAAGACCTCTGTAACGCGATTGTCGGCTCGGCCGGTCGTCAGGCCAATGCCGGCTCCCTCGGTCAGATCGAGGAGTAAACCGGAATCGCGAGGGCACTCGTCTCCGAATGTACGTTCGACGTGCTGCTGATGGGTGCGAGCCTGTGTGGAACCTGGGCAGCACGTTGACTAGCCAGGACGACACCAAAGACAAGGCTCGTAGCGACCGACGGGTCCAGGAGCGATTGGACTCTCTTAAGACGGCGGGCCGGTTCCGGCGTTGCAGCGCTTCAAACGGCGCAGATATCGCACGGCTAAGCAGCGTGAAGCGCTGCGGAAAGAGCGCGGCCAGATCCTGTGTAACTGAGCCCGAACGAACTATCCCACGTGCCTCCAGGCAGGAAGGATGACTGGCTGTAACGCGGTGGAGGCGGCCCGTAAAGCCGTTGTGGCGGAGCGGATGAAGCCGCCGCGTATGCGATCGACCGCGCGCGGAGCCGATGCCATGCCGGCCGTGCGGACGACGCGGCTACATCCTGATCACGGGCTGCTATCCACAATGGCACGGGCGGCCCGATCGTATTAGCACGATCCTGGATACTAGTCTGAGTCGAACCTGAGGCAACCGTGATCCTCCACCAATAATAGTTTGGGACCGTCTGTGAACGCGGAACCGGCGATTCGCGCGTTGAATTTACTCACTGAAATGGTGAGTAAATGAAGCCTGAATACCGTCGTATTCCGATCAAGCTTAAGGTTGACCCTACGCGTTGCATGCCGGCGGCATTTGCCGGGATTATGCCATACCTTGATCTGTAGAATGCTCCGGGTACGCCAACCGGCTGTATTTGTGGTAGACCGGTGTCGAAGGGCCGAAATTGGGATTCAACGGAGCAGCGCCGATGGACCGGAACACTTCAGGCAGCCGCGCAACGCAACGCAACGCGGCCCGTCCGACTTGGCCGTTTAATCAGCTTGCGTTGACCCTCCTGTGCGTGCTGCTGTTCGGAATCCGGCATTTCCGCTCGGCGCCAAGTTCCAGCGTCTTCATTATGGCGGGAATGCGTGCACGGCGCTGCCCGGAACCACACCAGTTCGCGCCGGCCATCATCTATCCGTTCTATTTCGGGTACTGACACGCCCCCATTCATCCCCCAGAAGGAAAGCAAGCCATGAAGAGCGCCTATCTTGCGGCTGCGATCTTTGCAGCCACCGTGGTCGGCTCGGGATGCGGCGGCGGCGCCGGCCCGGCCGCAGTCAGTCGCACGTCACGTCCCCGGACGGTCGACGGCATCACGTTCAGCCAGGTTGTCGCGGTAGTTACTTTCTCTGGGACCAGGTGCCTGTCGATAACATTCACGGTGGCCAACGGCACAAAAGGCAGCGTGTGGTGGACGGGGGATCCGCTCTTCATAGGGACGGCAACCAGCGCTGACGGCAAGGTTACGGCCATCCAGCCGCCGCCCTCTGGGGGGACCTCTGGCACAGATGTGCTTACCGTTGACGTCGCGCCCGGCACGTCGCAGAGTGTCACCGAATACAGCCCGGACCTCGCAACCGGAATGTACACGGTGGTCACGTATCCAACCGACGGTTTGTTTGGAGCGGCGGTTGGCCCCCCGAATGGCACCGCTGGCCCTGCCGTTGTGCCGGGCGACCCCGCCACGACGGAAAATGCTAACCCGGTGACGATCTGGGTACCGTAGAGGCTGCGTGTAGCGACTCCGACATTGGGATCCGTGTTGCGCAGCTGGTCGCAGTCATCAGAGAAAGGGCGGTTGCGCAGTACATGACCTAGCAACCACACAAGACGCCGGCGCGTCTCAGAGTAGCCGACAACTGAACTCGACGCGAGATTCGGAGCGCATTTTCACGCGAGGCGTATACAGTCGCAACACAAACAGCGCAATCTAGCGCCAGATGGACAGGACAAGCGCCAGCACCGGACCCTAACCCACGATATTTCGACCGCTCAACGGCACCTGAAACTGGCTGCGGAAGCCAATCCGAGAAAACGGCGACCAATAACGCACGTGTGGCGCCAGCCGACAGCGTAGCTGGAGGATTACGGACAACGCACGTACTTGACATCGAAAGTTCAACTCGGCATAATAGCGGGTGAAACAGGCTCCGTTTGCCTTCAACAATCATGACCTTGTCCAGTCGCCATACCATGCAATCCGGGGTCGGCCGGTGTGCCTCGCGCAGCAGCCTGAATGCTGCAAGGCACATGGCGGCCTCTCCGGAGAACCTGGCCTACCTGCGGTACCTGCACCACGAGCAACAAAAAAGTTCTCGCTCTGCAAACCCGCTCTGTGCCGCCAGCCTGGAGCGGGTTTTTGTTTATACGGAGAACGACGGCGGATGCGCGCCCAGTACGCTGTTTCGGGGGTGGTATTGAGATGCATGGCGAGGTTCTGGTACTGAATAGCGATTACGAGCCGCTGAACGTCTGCCCGGTGCGGCGTGCCGTCATCATGGTTGTGCTCGGCAAAGCCGAGATGCTGCACGCCATGGAGGAGGCCGCGCCCCTCCGCGCCGATGGCAGCCTGCTGCCGCCGTCGGTAGTCAAACTGCGCACGCATGTGCGGCGCCCACTGCCGGAGTTGAAGTTGAGCCGGCGGACTATCTTTGCGCGCGATCAGTACACCTGCCAGTACTGCGCCAGCACGAGTCGTGAGTTGACGATCGACCATGTGGTGCCGCGACGCCAGGGTGGCAGCGCATCGTGGGAGAACCTGGTCTGCTGCTGCCGCAAGTGCAATGCGCGGAAGGGCGACAAGCTGATGCACGTGGTTGGCATGCACCTGCGGCGACCTCCGCGCCGCCCGCGCTACGTGCCCTACATCAGCCTCACCAAGTACCTCGCCGGTCAAAGCAACTCGGTGTGGCGCACGTATCTGCCAACGTTCCCAGACGTCTGTAACTAGGGCTCCAACCCCGGCCGAGCGGCAAACGCAGTGGGCAGTTAGGCGGAAGCAGATTGCGCCGCGCGGTGGGCGGTTCCGTTGAGCCACAGGTCGATCGGCTTCTCGACTTCCGGTGCATCGTACGGCCACGATATCGCACGCCCCTCGCCGGCGGACTGGTAGGCAGCCAGGATAATCTCGAGCACGGTGCGCCCGTCCTCTCCGGTCTCGATGGGCTTTTCGATACCCAGCGCGCAGTTCACAAAGTGCTGCAGTTCCGCCGGAAAGCCATAGTTGAGGATTTCGTCGAACATCGTAAACGTCCAGCCGCGCGTAGAGCCTGCCTTCTCCACGGCGTAGCCATAACCCACTTCGCTGTACGTGGTGAGCGCGTTGCCTCGCAGCAGATCCGCGCGCGTGTTGCCGTGCGAGCCGTAGAGTTCGGCCCGGTCATCCACCCCTCCCGGTTTGGCCCAGGAATTCTCCGCCATCCCTACCCTGCCGCCCTCGTACTCCACAATCACAATGCTGTGATCTTCACCGCGCGTTTTCGCGCCGTGTACGTAGGTGCCCATCACGGCCGAAACGCTCTGGATGGGCGGCTTGCCGAAGGCGCACCTGGCAAACTCGATGGAGTGACAGCCCATATCCAGGAGCACGCCTCCGCCAGAACGCTCGATGTCCCAGAACCAGGGCATGTGCGGCCCGTTGTGCTCTTCCCACTGCTTCACGAGGAAAAGGCGGCCAAGGGCGCCCTCCTCGGCCAGTTCGCGGGCGCGGACATACTTCGGCGCGAAAAGCAGCTCTTCGGCATACATCAGCAGCACGCCGGCCTCGCGACATGCCGCGATCATTCTGTCGGCCTCGGCCAGCGTGCGGCATAGCGGTTTTTCACAAACGACGTGTTTACCGGCTGCCGCCGCGTCGCACGCCATCTTGCAGTGCAGGTCGTTGGGAGCCGCAATCACAACGAGCTGAATGTCGTTGCGATCCAGCAGCGCACGGTAGTCCAGGTACGCATCGCGGATTCCATGCCTGGCGGCGAGTCGCGCAGCGTTGCCGGGGGAGGGCGACGCGACGGCCTGTACTACGCCGTTACGGACATACCGCTGAAACGACTCGGCATGAATATCCGCGACGAACCCACTCCCGATGATGCCTACGCCAATATCAACACGCATGCGTCTCGCCTCCTTCGCGGCTCACCAGGGATGCTCGGGGCGCCATCCCAGGTCGCGTGCGGCCGCTGAACAGTCGACCAGTCCGCGATGATCGTCGTAGCGCAGCCACTCCGCTCGATCGATGCTCCAGGGCGTTTTGGGGTAGACGCTGTCCACCAGCTCCGCGGTTGGCTCATTCATTCCCGATCTACTGGAAGCCAGGAGCCATGCTCCGTGCGACACCGTCTGGTTTGCCAGCGAAAGCGTCACGGCACTGCATACATCGCGCACATCTACCCACGCCCAATAGTCGCGCCACCAACCGTGAGAAGTGGCCGCATCCTCTTCCAGGCTCCGTACTCGACCGCGATTCGGCTGTAACACAGCCACGGGTCGGAAGCAGTGGGTCACGATGCCGGTACGCCGGGTGTAACAGGCGCAAGCCAGCTCGCCGAGTTGCTTGGAGAGCTGATAGGCGGTCATCGGGTGAGCCGGGTAATCGTCGGCTATCGGCAGAATGGATGCGGAACGGTGCCCGGCGAAGTTGCCGAGCGCCTGCACACTGCTGAAGAATACAAATCGGCCCGTCCCTGCCCGCTCACACGCTTCCAAAAGCTGCAGCGTACCCAGCACGTTGGTTGCGTGGATTGCCTGGGGCGTGCCTCCGGAGTCGCCGGGGATCGCTGCAGCGTGCACCACGCCATCCATGCCGGCAACGGCCCGGCTTACGCCATCGAAGTCGGGCAGCGTCAGCACGATATGGCCCGGTCGGTCCGACGCAGAAGCGTCCAGCGTCGTCACGTGATGGCCGGCGGCCTCCAGTGCCGGCGTAAGCCATCTGCCGATGTTGCCTTCACTGCCCGTCAAGAGTAGTCGCATAATCAGATTGGCTCGTTTCGTCGTTGAGTGATTGCGGCAACGGTCCGGTCATTACGGCGCAGGCAGATGACGGTGCATTCGGGCGCGCCACGCTCACTCCAGCGCGCCAGCTCCTGCGGCTCCAGATGAAACGGCATACCGCCCGATTTTACCGCCGACACGTGCAGCCCCAAGCGGCGTACCGCAGCTCCGATGCTCTTCGAGGAGAAATCGGTGACTTCCAACACCTGCCACGAGCGTGCAAACGGCCCAGCCACTGGGACTTCACCAGTGAGCCAGGCGCTTTGCGAATCGGGCTGGCCGGCGTGAAGGCGTTCGGCCAACTCGTGCACCAGATGCGCCCGGCGCACTGCCGGGTCCGGTTCGTAGAGCACAGACCCAATCTCACCGGTCGAGGGCGCCACAGCATCACCGGGCGTCAGCGATGATGCCGAGCCGTCCGAACCAACCACCGTTGCGGTGTACCTGGGTGGATCACTGCGAGCCGTTGAACTGCCGAAGCCCAACCACAAAACGGCCTGACAGCATTCAAAGCGGTAGCTGAACATCTCCACCGCAGCTTCCGAAGCAGCAAGTTCCTCATCCGGTATGGCCGGCGACACTTTGATGCCGGCCCGCTCGAACTGCCTTGCAAGGTCGAGCACCAACGGCAACTGTGGCCGGTAACCGGCGCCGAAACGGGTGCGTCCGCCTGTGGTGGTTCTCCGCGCCGGGTCGCACCAGAATGCCGTATAACCCCCCGTGCGCAGCCTACCTGAGCTGCATGCCAGCAGATCGCCGCACACCACACGGGCATCTCCGCGTGACGGCCGGTCGGCAAGGGCAAGGTTCAGTGCCGCGCAAACAGCGGTCGGCTCGTTCCGCTCAATGCCAATCACTGAGCCCTGGGCAGCGAGCGCAATCAAATCGCCGCCGGCGCCGCAGCAGCCATCCAGTACGCAACTGCCAGGACCAAATCGTGCAGCTACCGACCGTGCAACCGGCCAACTGGTGGCCATTTCGAGTGATTCCCGCGTGAAGAACGAACGGTTGGCTTGCGGAAAACGGCCATCCGCGCGCCGCCGAAGCGCCAGCAGCGAGAGCGCCGCGGCGACCGGTGCATCGGGCCATCGTGGACGCAAGAGGCGGGAGCGCTTCAGCGGATCATCCGGCAGCGCCTCGGCCTCGCGGAGCAGCTGCGCCCCGCGCTCTGTCGCCAGCCAAAGCAGGTCCGCCGTGCTGCCCCGCGAGCGGTCGGCGAGCTCGGCAATTGCAGCATTCACCCCGGCACGCCGGAGCGGTGGAAGTGCGCCATCTTCCAGGTGCCATCGGAGCGCGTAAACACGCGGGTCTCATTGCAGGTGCTCCAGTGAGGCACACCGTTGCTCTGCCGGGAGGTGAGGCGCGTAAAGGTAACCACGCCGGTATCGCCAAGAAGCTGCACTCGCGGCGTCAGCAGGTCAAACCGCACCGGGAACGTGGAGGGATCGGAACCGAGTACCCGGATCATGTCGAGATGGAACTCGAGCCCGTCGATGCGGTATGGGCAGACATCTTCGTAACATGAGAGGTCGGGCGTGCAGTGCGCCGCGTAGAACTCAAAGTCGCCGCTGTGGATGGCGGCCAGCATGTCCCACGCCAGCTTCAGCAATTCACGCTCCGGCTCGGTGAGGCGGAGAAGTTCGGGCAGCGACGGATCCATCATGGCGCTCTCTCCCGCAGCCTGCGACTTCCCCACCCTATGGCGCAGCGGCGCCGGCCCGGACGGCCTGCCGGCGCAACCGGTCCACAACGGCGGCGAAGTAGGGATCCAGCTTTCCGGCGTGCCGGTAGTGGCGCAGCGCCTCGCGCTCATAGCCGAGTTGAACGTAGGCATCGCCAAGCAGCGAGTGGTAGCCCGCGTTATCGGGCTCAAGTCCCACTGCGTGGCGGAACGCCCGCACAGCCTGCTGGATGTAACCGGCATGCAGGCAGACGATGCCCAGGCGGATGGTGTAGTACGAGTCCTCCGGAGCGGCGGCTATGGCACGCTGCAGCCATCGAATGGCTTCGGTATGGCGGCCGGCGTTGGCATACACCTCGCCGAGGCTGAATCGATAGAAGCCGTCGCGGGGGGCCAGCGAGCAAGCGGCTTCCAACTGCGCCGTCGCCTCTTCGTGATCGCCTGCGGCGGCAGCACATTCACCCAGTCGGTACCTGTAGTGGGCGTTCTCGGGCGCAGCCTGGGTGGCGATACGGTACTGCGCGATGGCTGCCGCCAACTCGCCTTTGACGCGAAGCGTTTCGGCGCGCCGATAGTGCATGTTGGCGCGCCGGATGGTTTTCGCCTCTTCCCAGGCGGTCTGCTGCGGTTGGCTCGTGCGGTTGTTCACAATACCTCTACGCGCGGAGTGGCCGATTTGACCGTGATTTCTCCTGCCGAAGGCTCATTTCCTGCATCATGGCGGTCTGCCGGCGACCCGATTATCAGCGTGACCGGGCCGTCATTGACCAGCGAAACGCGCATATCGGCTCCGAAGCTGCCGCGAGCAGTGACAACGCCGCGCCGGTCAAACGTGTCGGCGAAATGCTGAAAGAGAGAGCGCGCGATGTCGCCGCGGGCAGCACCTGTAAAGCTGGGCCTGCGGCCATGATCACAATCTGCGCACAGCGTGAAGTTCGGGACGACAAGCGCCTGCCCTCCGGTCTCCAGGAGCGACCGGTTCAGGCGTCCGCCTGTGTCGACAAATATCCGCAGGTTCAGAATCCTGGAGGCGAGTCGCTCTGCACCGTCGGCGTCGTCGGTTGCCGCTACGCCAACCAGTACGGCTAGTCCCGCGCCTATGGAGCCCAATACCGTTTCGATTCCATCGTCCACCGACGTGACCGAAGCCGAGCAGACGCGCTGGACCACGGCACGCATCAGGGCCGCCTGCGTGGTTTCGGCGACGGAGCGTGCGCCGCGGCATGTTTCATCAACTCGTCGTGCTGCCGCGCGAGGATTCTTACGAGGCGTCGAGCGCGTTCCAGAGTCGACTTTTCAAGATCCTGGTACATATATCGGCAGATGAACGTGGTACACCCGAACGGTCGCAGATCGTGGGGGAAGGAGCAGCCGCGCTCGCCAAGAAAGCGGCATGGCTCGCCCTCACCTTCCGGGTCCCCGGCGGCGGTAAGCGCAGCGGCGGCTTCCCCGGCCGCTGCGGAGGCGGCGTCGGTCGAGCCATGATTTGGCGGCCGCCAGCCCGCGGCTTCGGCCAACAGGATGTCGGTCGGAGCAATCCGCGCAGGCTGGCGGCAGCAGGGCGTGGGGCACGCTGCGCAGTGCGATGCGGTAAACGGATCGAAGATTTCGCGCAGTTTGCGCTGTGTCTTCCGGTATTCAAGAAGCGGGTTCGGCACCCGCGCAGTATACCAGCACGGCTTGTCACGCACCGAGGCGCGGGCTGCCTCATCGGAAACACGACTGCTGTGGAAGGGGTGCCCGGAGCACTGGTGGCACAACCCGGGTTCTCTTATCCTGATTCGCAGACCGCCATACGCGATCACGGCGCACAACCCTCTGCATCCGCCCGGCTCCCCGCAACGGTGCGTCCGTAACCTTAACCCTTCATCCCTCCGACAGTGCCACTGCGGTTACGGTATTCATACCTTCCCTCTGCCGGGTCGTAGTACCGATAACCGAGCAGCTGCAGGCCGGTTTCGCTGTCGCTATAGTACGAAGATCGTGAACCGAACCCGGAATACGGATCGGTTGGCGCGCTATGCTCAAAGTGTAATATCCCCCAGTTCGGAGTACTCGTCACGCCATCGGCGAACCTCGTCCTGATCCGCCATAGCGGCCATGATCGCGGCTGCCCGAGCCGTGGCGCCGGAACGGGCCAACGCGAGGCAGCACCCGAGGGTCTCACGTTCGTTCGCTGTCAGGGCGCAAGCGGCCGCGTCCAACATCGCGGCTGCTCCGTTCGCGGGGCCCGCAAGGTGCGCGATGAGCGAGAAGTTATTCTCGACAGCGAACCGGAGCCGCCTGACCTCAACGCACTTCAGCGCTACAGAAACAATACGCATTGCCGTGACTGGAGTTGCCACCCTTTCGAGGACCGTCGATGCGACGCCCTGGTCGGTGTGGCGGGGAGCATAAAGCTCTTCGGCCAGCGGCTCAACGTGTTCATCGAATCCGAGGCGCACGAGCGCGCCGTGGCAATGTATTCTCACATAATGCCGGCGCTCGATCCCTAGACGCGCCTTGAGCGCTTTCACGCACACCATGGATCTGAAATTGCCGAGCGAATCCGCAGCCATGCCCCTTACCAGCCAGTAGGTTTGGTTCAGGGCATCAAGCAGCGCCGGGACGCCGGCCGGGTCCCCAATGCTCCCAAGAGCTTCGGCGGCCGATGCCCTCACCATCGCTTCTGGATCGCGACGTAGCGCGTCCGCCAGCGAAGCGACGTGCCGTTCGTCCGCCATGTAATCTGCGGCAATCATCCGGATCCCGGCGTTCCGGTCCCGAATCGCGAGGTTTAAAATGGCGACGCTAGCCAGACTCGGTGCGTTCACACTCGCGACAATCGCTGCTCTAACCCGTGGACTGCGGGAGGCGCGGTAACGGTCGAGGAGCAGTTGGTCCTCCTCGGCTTTCGACGCGACGACTTTACGGGCCACGATCAGCTATCCGCGAGCCGCGCAGGGTCGCTGCCAGGTATCTCAAGTCCTGTGCGCCCGCGTGGCCCTTACTTGCCTCGCAGACGGGTCCGGAAAACTCCACGCGATATGCGGCCTCAGGCCGGCCATTCGCGCCGTTCAATGTCTTGACGGCGGAGCCCCGGACCGCGCCGCCCCACCGACCGTAAGTGCTTCAGCACTCGCTTCGGTACCGCCTGACCTCGCCCACGCAATGCCCACCGCGCGGCTCAGAATCTCGTCGGCGGGCCGCTGGCCGCTGAGGCGGACAAGCGCCTCGGCCGCGCCGCTCCCAACGCAGGCAAGAGCACAAATCGCATCGGCGAGCGCCACGCACGTCGCGTAGTCCGCTGTCTGGCCGTACGCTGCTGCGAGCGCATCGATCGCCCGCTCGGCGGTCTTGGCCGTCGCGACCGCGGCGAGGAGCGCCGCGGCCCGAGCCCGCGCAACCGCAGAGGGCGCTCGCAGCTCGGCACATAGGGCGCCAAGCCATTCCGGTGCACCGAGCTGTACCAGGGCCGCGTAATAACTGATCCGGACGCAGCGGTGGCGCTCACCCGCCATCGCGCCGCGTATGGCGTCGATACCACCGGCTGAACCTGAGAGCGCCAACGCGGCTGCCGCCTCGCTTCGGACGGAGCCCGCGCGGTCGTTAATCGCACGGAGGAAGACTGGCGCGCACCACTGCTTCTGGATCCTCCCGAGGCGCCTGACGGCCGTCGCCCGAACGACGGGACTGGGGTCGCTGAGGGCAGCCCCCGTGAGCAGCGGGATGTACTCCGAATTATTCATCCTGGACGCCGCGACGGCGCGGACCGCCGCGCTCGGATCCGCCATCGCCTCGATGATGAGTTCGGCCGCCCGGTCCTCATCGTATCGGATGAGGTCGACGATGCGCATACGTACGGAGTACGGAGCGCCTTGGCGATAGAGCCGCAGGAGCGCGGAATGCAGCGGGTTAACCGCCATGCGAGGGCGGACTCGGAGATAAATAGCCATCATCGGTACACCCTCGCACTAAGTTGTCCCGTCTTTTGCGGCGAGGCCGCCCCAACAGTGTGTTCCGCTGCGTTCGCGGCCCGCACTTGTTCGCGCCCGTCGGTCCCTCGCGACGTGCCAGCGGTCGGAACGGTGGAGCGGAGCGCCCGTTTGCCCGCCTTCGCATTATGGTGAGGTCACGCCGAAAAGTACCCCGCGACGTAGGGCGGTAAGCGCCGACCTCCGCCTGGAAAGCCAGAACTGCCTGATTGACGGGTGGTAGACTTGTAACATGCACTTCCGGAGGCGCCGCGATCAGGCTGGTGTCGCCGGGCGCGCGCCTACCCTGTTCGGCTGTGCACGTATCCGATCGCTTTTTCATGCCGCTTTATCTCTTTTAGTATGAGCGGGGATACATTTTTTGGCCAATCGGGCCACTTCTCTTTTTTGAACTTCTTCCATTTTTATGCAGCCCGGCCTTGTCGCCCGGATCCTTGCCGGGCCAACCCGTACGCGTCTGTTTACCGCGGGCCGGAAAGGGCAGCAGGCGTGGACGAGCCGGGATCGAGATCGGCGGAAAGGGATGCACAAGGGTTGGCAGTCGCGGGACCGGTGGCGGATGGACCAGGCAATAGATGGCCATAATGCCGCAGCCGACGGCCACGCAGTCGGCGACTGGGTCCTCCGGGCCACCGCCTGCGATCTCCCCCTCGCCACCGCGAGCGAGCCAAACGGCCGCAGCAGCTGATTGCAGCCGTTCCGGATCCGCCCAGTTCACCGCATCATTCGCCACAACCCCATAAACGTTCACCCCGCCAGCGATGCCGATGGGGTCGCGGTTTACATACCTGCCCTCTGCCGGGTCGTAGTACCGATAACCCAGCAGGTGCTGGCCGGTTTCTGTGTCGCTATAGGTCCCAAACTGTGAGCCGAAGCCGGAATACGGATCGGTTGCCGTACCGGAGATGGAGCGGCTGCCGAAGGCGTCGAAGTCGAACGAGGCGAGAACGGAATCGCTGGAGTTGACCTCTTCGGCCGGGTTGCCCTGCGGATCGAAGGCGTAGAAGATACTTGAAGTGCCCGCACGGCG